>JBHWOV010000088.1:0-3152 GCA_043424535.1 Aerococcaceae bacterium | reverse complement strand
TCTCTATAGATAAATCAAAAAAATAAAAAGGCCCTGGTCCTCAAAGGTTTCCAGAGCGCTAATCATTATAGTATATCAGCTTCTATATTATCACCATATAAATCTGATAATTCTTCAAGAACTTTACGTAAACCTTTAGATAATTGTAAGTCTGTAGGTTCTTTTATTTTGTCTCTCTTTTTAACTTCTTTTTCAATTAGAGGTTCTACTATATTTCTTGCAAATACAGTTCTATCGCTACTTTCATACATATCTTTAAGCACTCTACCTGACAGAACATCTTTTAAATTATCTACTATAATTTCAACTTCTTTTTTGTTTAGTAAATAATCTTCTGCTAATTGAGTAAATACTTTTTCAATCTTGGCTACCATTATGTTGGCATCATCTTCTATAAATTCATCTAATACAGCTCCTGTTGCTTTTCCAGCAACTGTTCCTGCTGCTAAAGAGCCAGCTAATCCACCAACAAAACCACCTATAGCACCTCCAATGACATTTCCAACTCCAGGAATAATAGATCCAATTATTGCTCCAGCACTTGCGCCTGCGGTTGCTCCTCCTACCCAACCAGCACTTCCTGCTGCTACAGTAGAAGCTGTACTTGCAAGGTTTTTAAATAATTGACCTCCAGAAATTCTCCCTCTAAATATATCTGCAATATCTACACTAGATAAAACTATAATTGACACTGCGCCTGTTATAGCATTTCCTCTCAACATTTTAGCAGCACTCTTCATAGCTGCAGCACCATAAATATTGCTACCATTTCTAAATGCATTAACTAGAATTGCAGATGCTTTTGGACCCATTAGAGCAACAAGTGCTTCTGAACTTCCTACTAAAGCACTATTTAAACCAGCCCTTGAAAGTTGACTTGATAATACAGCCGTAACAAAAGTAGTACCCCCTACTTTTAGTCCTTCGCAGGCAGCTTTCTTTATGGCAACATCAAAATCCTCACCACTCCAAATAACAGTTGCAAATGTTAAAGTTGCACTTATTCCCATAGCACATGTTGATATTATTGCGCCATTAACACTATCAAATACAATAGATTCAACCGTTCCAAATTTAGCTATATTTTTAGCTTGTTCATATGTAAAGCTACCTTTTCTAACAATTTCTTTTGCTTTAGAAGGATCACTTATACCAGGAACTTCACCGTTCTTTATTCTATTTTCCATAGCCTTTACTGCTGCATCGTACTTATCAGAAGGAACCTCTATCTGCATAGGCGTTCCATCTCCATTTAAATATTTTAGGGTCCCATTATCAAAACATTCTGATATACATTTAGAACCACTAGCACAATATTTAGTTTGAATATTAACTCCATTAACAACTCTATCTGCACCATTTTTTACAATACGTCCTGTGTTAGGATCTATATCATCACCTACTAGCTTTACGTTAGTGTTACTTAGTAAATCAGCATTTGCTATTTTATCATATAGATGATTAGCTTGTTCTGCAGCAAATCCATGACCTCTTGGTGTATTGAATTTATCCATTCCATAAATTGTACTAGCATTACTAACATTTCCATATACAACTCCAGCTGCAATAGCTCCTGAATTCTTTGTTGTATTTAAATCTATTTTTAAATCCTCTTCACTATTCTTAGAATCTTTAGCTAATTTTGTATTCACTAACTTCTTTTTATCTTCTTCACTATATGCATAAGCTTTAGCTAAATCTACATTTACTAACCTCTCTTTATCTTCCTCATCCAAATTCATATTTCCAGAAGCAACCTTTAGAAAAGCTTTTATACTTTTCTTATCCCAGTTAGGTTCTGCTATTTCATGAACAACACCATTTTTCTTCACTATAGTTAGCTTATCTTCTTCCTTATTATAGTCCAAACTTCTAATACATTTATACTTAACACTATAATTACCCTCGTCATCTGAACCAAGGCATGAATACATCGCTTTATCAGTAAAAATATATCCACATACACAGTTAGTCAGCTCACATAACATACCTATAACAAAATAGTGCTTCTCTTTTATGGTTTTCAAATATGCTAATCTAGACATAACCATTGGGTATCTTGAGTCATCATATGAAAAACCAGTTTGATTTTGTCTATAGTAGTTACTCTTCGCCTTAAATCCATGTATTTTATTAATTTCATATATAACTTTCTCTAAATATTCTTTTTTCTTCTCATCAACTTCAGTTATATCAATCTCATCATCTTCCAAGCATCGTCTATAAATATCATCTATATCTATAGCTTCTAAGTTTTCTTCATCTCTCCAATCTAAATTCATATTCCCAGATGCTATTTCAAGGAAAATTTTTATACTGGCTGTATCCCATATAGGTGTACGCATATCATACTCTTCATCATCAAATGTTGTAATAGTAAAACATTTTGAATAACTACTATCATACTCCATTTTTTTTATATTATCATAACTTACTCTAAATTTTTCTTTACCATTTTTTTCTGATGTAACATACATAGCTTTTTTAGTGAAATATATCCCTAGAGGAGTATCTGTCCAATCAGACAACATACAAATAACATCACTTTTCTTTTCCTTAATTATGTTAGCTTTCATTAAAACATTTAGTGCCTTATCACTAATAGAGTTATTATATGAATAACCCCATGAAGGTAACGTCCATCCTTTTTTTGAACTCGTTCTAAATCCTATTTTACTACCAATCTTACATATTACTCTTTCCAAATATTTTTCATGTTCCAAATACTTTTTATTCTCCACCAAATACTTTTTATTCTCCATATATTTCTCCTATTTTTCTAGATGTTATTATTTTAACCATAGAATACTGTAATTTTAAACTTATCTATGAATATTTCTACAATCCAGCCACACATTGAAGTGTCACCTGCTCCATCACATCTTCCACAGACTTTTCACTTTTGTTTGCTGGATAATCGTACTTCTTAAGTAATTTCTTAATCTTCATCCTCATCTTAGCTTGAGCCTGCTTTCTCTCATGTCAATCAGGACACATATTTGCTTTAACAGCCTTAGTCAAATCCTTAGCTATTTTTATAAGTATATCATCATCCATACTAGCTAAAATATCTGGATCAGCTGTACGCACATCGAAGAAAGCTTTTTCTTCGTAAGTCTAGATATTAAATAAAATTATATATAGGGGCTGTC
>JBHWOV010000087.1:0-7010 GCA_043424535.1 Aerococcaceae bacterium | reverse complement strand
AGTCTAATATTAAAAGATTAATATTAGATTAATAGATTTAATAAGGAGCGATAAAATGACAAAATATACTCCAGATACAATTGATTGGACAAAGTTAGGTTTTAGTTATATTAATACAGGTATTAGTTTCAGAGCTTATTTTAGAGATGGCCAATGGGAAGATGGAGAATTAACCAATAACAATACGGTTACGATGAGTGAAGCTTCCCCGGTAATACATTATGGACAAACATGCTTTGAGGGTTTGAAGGCGTATAGAACAAAAGAAGATAAAATTCAATTGTTCCGACCGGATCAAAATGCTAAGCGGATGATAAAATCAGCAGAACAATTATTGATGGAGCCTTATCCAGAAGAAAAATTTGTTGATGCTGTTCATCAAGTTGTTAAAGCAAATGAAGATTGGGTTCCGCCTTATGGCACGGGTGCGACTTTATATATTCGACCTTTCTTATACGGTGAAGGAGATATTGTCGGTGTCCAGCCGGCAAAAGAATATACTTTTGGTATTTTTGTTACACCAGTAGGTCCTTATTTTAAAGATGGATTGTCACCTCAAGCATTTTTAGTATCGGAATATGACCGAGCTGCACCGAGAGGTACAGGTGCTGTAAAGGTTGGAGGAAATTATGCTTCGAGCTATTTAGCAAGGAAAGAAGCAAAAGACCAAGGTTATGCGGATGCGATTTACTTAGACCCAGCAACACATACAAAGATTGAAGAAATTGGCAGTTCTAATTTCTTTGGGATTACAAAGGATAAGACATTTGTAACCCCTGCTTCTCCATCAATTTTGCCAAGTATTACCAAATATTCTTTAATGTGGTTGGCCGAAAATCGATTAGGAATAAAAACAATAGAAACAGATGTATATTTAGATGAAATTGATCAATTTGTTGAAGCAGGGGCTATGGGAACAGCAGCTGCCATTACGCCAATCTCTTCAATTACTTATCAAGGAAAAAAACATGTCTTTTACTCTGAAGAAGAGACCGGGCCTGTCACACAATCTCTCTATGAGGAACTCATTGGTATTCAATTCGGTGATATAGAAGCGCCCGATGGTTGGATTCAAGTAGTAAAATAACAATTAGTATATCCTTAGTTATGAAAAATGATACAAAAACGCTTTACAATAGCATTCAAAAGAAATCCATGGTAAGATATTTAACATCGAATATTTTATGAGGTTGCTAGTTTAGTCGCTAGTATTTTTATCTGATGCCTATTTTAACGATAAAGTGCCTTGATTTTACCTGATGTGGTATTTTTGAGGCTAAAAAGTAATTAGAAGCTCAGAGTTTTTGCAAGAAAAATAACAAAAAATAAAGCATCGATTACCATCATAAGATTGCTAAGTACGAGGAAATTCTACGGACGCAATCTTTTTTGCATTGTAGCGTTTTTCTCGTTCATCAATTAATTAAGGAGTGAAAAGTATGCTAGCCAATGTGCTAAGCAAAATTACCATTACAAAAAAAGAAATGATTCTTATCATTTTAGGAACGATTATTATGGCCTTTGGTATTGTTAATATTCATACGCCTTCACAAATAACAGAAGGTGGGATTTTAGGACTTGTGTTGTTCTCTAATCATGTTTTAGGATTGGATCCGTCTATCATGACAATTATTTTAGATCTATTATGTTATGCACTTGGGTTCTCTATGATGGGGTGGGCTTTTTTACAAAAAGCAGCAGTCGCTACTTTTAGTTTTGCTGCTTTTTATAAATTATTTACTTTAGCAGGCCCGATATTACCTAATCTTTATGATCAACCTTTGGTCGCTGCCATACTAGGTGGAATTTTTATTGGAGTTGGCTGTGGTTTAGTTGTCACACAAGGTGGTGCAGCCGGTGGCGATGATGCGTTGGCGATGGTTATTGCTAAACGATTGAATTGTAATATTTCATTTGCTTATCTATTAACAGACGGTGTTGTTTTACTATTGTCATTGACATATATCGTTCCGCGGAGACTTTTATTTTCGTTTATTACGACAATCGTGAGCTCGTTAATTATCGGTCAAATTGAGTTACATATAGTCAAACCGAAGGTTTCGCTTCCAGAAATACGTCAAACACAGTCCATTAATTCATAAAATAATCTAATTACTATCTTAAGGTCTATCTTTTCGTAATGAATGGATAGACCTTTTTATATGTAGAGGTTATAAGGAAAATCTATAAAATGGCTTGACAAAGCTTTAAAGATGAAATATAATTTAAGGATGTAGAGATTAGTCAAGAAGAATGATTTATTCGAAATATTGTCCGATTAAATCAGCAAATGTCAACAAAAGATCGTAGATTCTTAGAGAAGAACGGACCTTTTGTTATTTTTTTGCCTTAAAATAAGGTAAAAACTGACTTTGTTAATCAATTGTAAGATTTGTAACACAATTGTAATCTTCGGCCGATTTGTAAAAAATTAAAGGGGTGAAGGGCTTGAATCATCATATTGTTAAATATGGTAAGAAAGCAGAACGTCGTAGTTACTCACGCATTCAAGAAGTTCTTGAAATGCCAGATTTAATTGAGATACAAACAAAATCATACCAATGGTTTTTAGAAGAAGGTCTAAAAACAATGTTTGATGATATTTCGCCAATTGTAGATCATACGGAAACATTAGAATTATACTTTGTGGATTATAAGTTCGAAGAGCCAAAGTATGATGTTAAAGAGTCAAGAAGTCATGATGCGAACTATTCTCGTCCAATTTACGTTACTTTGCGTTTAGTGAATACTGAAACTGGTGAGATTAAAGAGCAAGAAGTATTCTTTGGAGACTTCCCAATGATGACTGAGATGGGGACATTCGTTATTAATGGAGCAGAACGGGTAGTTGTTTCTCAATTAGTTCGTTCACCGAGCGTTTATTTCCACGATAAAATTGACAAAAAAGGACGTCATACATTCACTTCGACAGTTATTCCTAACCGTGGAGCGTGGTTGGAATTTGAAACAGATGCTAAAGGTGTTGCTTATACTCGAATTGATCGAACACGTAAAATGCCTTTAACAGGTTTAGTTCGTGCATTGGGAATTGCAAGTGACGAAGATATCATTGAACTCTTAACGGAATCAGAGTTGCTAGAAACAACACTGGACAAAGATGTTCATAAAAATGTAGCAGATTCACGGACAGAAGAAGCTCTAAAAGATATTTATGAGAGACTACGTCCTGGAGAACCAAAAACAGCTGAGTCAGCTAGAAATTTATTGACATCACGTTTCTTTGATCCAAGACGTTATGATTTAGCGCCTGTAGGTCGCTACAAAATAAATAAAAAATTAGATTTGAAATACCGTTTACGTGGATTAACATTAGCAGAAACACTGGCTGATCCTGAAACAGGAGAAGTGATTCTGTCTGAAGGAACGGAATTAGATGTTTCAAATATGGAAATTTTAGAGCCTTATTTAGCAGAAGGCCTTAATACAGTGACGATTAATCCTTCACCAGAAGCAGTCGTAGCTGAACCGATTGATCTTCAAATCGTTAAAGTTTATTCACCAAACGACCCAGAAAAAATTATCAATATTATTGGTAATGGTAATGTTTCTGAAGATTATAAAGCATTAACACCTGCTGATATCATTGCTTCTGTCAACTATTATTTATTCTTGGATTATGGCATTGGTTCTACCGATGATATTGATCATTTAGGTAATCGTCGTATTCGTTCTGTCGGTGAATTATTACAAAATCAATTTAGAATTGGTTTATCGAGAATGGAACGTGTAGTTCGTGAAAGAATGTCCTTACAGGATGTAAATTCTATGACCCCTCAACAGTTGATCAATATTCGCCCTGTTGTGGCAGCAATCAAAGAGTTCTTCGGTTCTTCTCAACTATCACAGTTTATGGATCAATCCAATCCATTAGGAGAGTTAACGCATAAACGACGTTTATCAGCCTTAGGTCCAGGTGGATTAACAAGAGATCGTGCAGGTTATGAAGTGCGAGATGTTCACTACTCTCATTATGGACGTATGTGTCCAATTGAAACACCTGAAGGTCCGAATATTGGTTTGATTAACTCTTTAGCGACTTATGGAAAAATCAATGAATTTGGTTTTATCGAAACACCTTATCGAAAAGTTAATAAGAAAACAAATACTGTAACAGAAGATATTCATTATCTGACAGCAGACGAAGAAGACTTGTATGTTGTTGCGCAAGCGAACTCGCCTTTAACTGATGAAGGACATTTTGCGAATGAAACTGTTATGGCACGTTTTAAAGACGAAAACTTAGAGGTCTCAGCAGAGCAAGTTGACTTTATGGACGTATCACCTAAACAAGTTGTATCTGTTGCGACAGCATCTATTCCATTCCTCGAAAATGATGACTCTAACCGTGCATTGATGGGAGCAAATATGCAACGTCAAGCAGTCCCATTAATTAAACCACAAGCACCAATTGTTGGTACCGGGATAGAATATCAAGCTGCACATGACTCAGGAGCGGCACTATTAACGAAAGTTGATGGTGAAGTAGTGTATGTAGACGCAAATAGAATTGATGTTAAGGATAATAACGGTAAAGTAGAATCGTATCCTTTAACTAAATTTGAACGCTCGAATGCCGGAACTTGTTATAACCAAACACCAATCGTATCGTTAGGAGATACTGTAGAGGTGGGCGATGTATTAGCGGATGGACCGTCAATGGAAAATGGAGAAATGGCACTTGGTCAAAATCCATTAGTCGCCTTCATGACCTGGGATGGATACAATTATGAAGATGCGATTATCATGTCTGAACGTTTGGTAAAAGATGATGTCTATACATCTATCCATATTGAAGAATATGAATCTGAAGCAAGAGATACTAAATTAGGACCAGAAGAAATCACTAGAGAAATTCCAAATGTTAGTGATGATGCACTGAAATATCTTGATCGCCAAGGTATTATTAGTGTGGGTGCTGAAGTTCGTGACGGAGATATTTTAGTCGGAAAAGTAACGCCTAAAGGTGTAACGGAATTATCTGCAGAAGAAAGACTGTTACACGCAATCTTTGGTGAAAAAGCACGTGAAGTTCGTGATACCTCACTAAGAGTTCCACACGGTGGCGGTGGGATTGTCCATGATGTACGTGTCTTTACTCGTGAAAATGGAGATGAATTATCACCGGGTGTGAATATGCTCGTTCGAGTTTATATCGTCCAAAAACGTAAGATCAGTGTTGGGGATAAGATGGCTGGCCGTCATGGTAACAAAGGGGTTGTATCACTCGTTGTGCCAGAAGAGGATATGCCATTCTTACCAGATGGAACACCAGTGGATATTATGTTAAATCCATTAGGGGTACCATCACGGATGAATATCGGTCAAGTATTTGAATTGCACTTAGGAATGGCTGCACGTACGATGGATATACGTATGGCGACACCAGTATTTGATGGCGCTTCTGAAGAAGATGTTTGGGATACTGTCAAGGAAGCTGGACTCGCAGAGGATGCGAAAACTATTCTATATGATGGTCGTACAGGTGAACCATTTGATCGACCAGTTTCTGATGGTGTAATGTACATGCTTAAATTAGGACACATGGTTGACGATAAAATCCATGCTCGTTCAACTGGACCATACTCACTTGTTACTCAGCAACCACTTGGCGGTAAAGCGCAATTTGGTGGACAACGCTTTGGTGAGATGGAAGTGTGGGCGCTTGAAGCTTATGGTGCTTCATATACATTGCAAGAAATCTTGACTTATAAATCTGATGATGTTGTCGGTCGAGTGAAAACATATGAAGCTATCGTAAAAGGAGAACCGATTCCTAAACCAGGTGTACCAGAGTCATTCAGAGTATTGGTTAAAGAATTACAGTCATTAGGTCTTGATCTCAAAGTCCTTGATAAAGATAATCAGGAAATTGACTTGCAAGATGATGAAGATGAAGATGATGTAATTAACTTTAATGCTTTAGAAAAATACAAAGAAGATCAAAAGAAAAAAGAACAAGAACAACAAGAAGTTTCAGCCTCAGAAAAACAATCTGAAGAGTAATTTATTGCGATCATCTAGCCATTTCGATGGCTAGATGATGAATATATAAGGAGGTTAACCCTTTGATCGATGTTAATACATTTGAATCAATGCAAATTGGTTTAGCATCACCAGAAAAGATTCGTAGTTGGTCTTATGGTGAAGTTAAAAAACCAGAAACTATCAATTACCGTACTTTGAAGCCAGAAAAAGATGGACTATTTTGTGAACGTATTTTTGGCCCATCCAAGGATTGGGAATGTTCATGTGGTAAATATAAACGAATTCGCTACAAAGGTCGGGTCTGTGAACGATGTGGAGTAGAAGTAACCCGTTCAAAAGTACGTCGAGAACGAATGGGGCATATTGAATTAGCTGCTCCAGTTACCCATGTATGGTACTTTAAAGGTATTCCAAGTCGTATGGGACTGATTTTAGATTTAAGCCCACGCTTACTTGAAGAAGTCATTTACTTCGCTTCTTATATTGTTATTGATCCGGGTGATACACCATTAGAATACAAATCTTTGATGACAGAAACAGAATATCGTGAAAAACGACGTGAATATGGTAACCGTTTTGTTGCTAAAATGGGTGCTGAAGCAATTAAAGATTTGTTAGAACAAGTAGATTTAGAAAGTGAAGTTGCGGAATTACGAGAGTTATTAAAAACAGCAACTGGACAAAAAAGAACGCGCGCAGTACGTCGTATAGAAATTCTAGATTCATTTGTTGAATCAGGAAACAGACCAGAATGGATGATAATGGAAGCATTACCAGTCATTCCGCCTGAATTACGACCAATGGTTCAATTAGAAGGTGGACGTTTTGCGACATCTGACTTGAATGATTTGTATCGTCGTGTCATCAACAGAAATAATCGA
The DNA here is from genome assembly GCA_043424535.1 of Aerococcaceae bacterium. Classification (GTDB taxonomy): domain Bacteria; phylum Bacillota; class Bacilli; order Lactobacillales; family Aerococcaceae; genus DSM-111022. The sequence continues at coordinate 123 of JBHWOV010000087.1, read as the reverse complement.
TTAAAAAGATTACTAGATCTTGGCGCACCAAGCATTATTGTCCAAAATGAAAAACGTATGCTTCAAGAAGCGGTCGATTCATTAATTGATAATGGTCGTCGCGGTCGCGCAGTAACAGACAGG
>JBHWOV010000086.1:0-8680 GCA_043424535.1 Aerococcaceae bacterium | reverse complement strand
CCGTTCTCTGCATTATTTTTAAAAATCTAAATAATATGCAAAATTGCATCGATCCATTTAAAAAAGCGACTCCAAAAAGGAATCGCTCTTTATTTAATTATGATATGGATTTATTGTTCAGGTGTTTCAGGAATATCAATTTCACCATCGATAATTTGTTGTTGATATTCTTGAACTGCTTGTTTTACTTCGTCTGATAGTTCACCTTCTGTTAGCCCAACGCCACCTTCAGCGAGACCATAGACATTATTTCCACCTTTGAAGCCTTCAGCTTCACTTGTCTCTAAGAAGTTCTTAATGGAAGAACCGATTTCTTTTAATGTTGAAGTAAGTGTAATAACGCGTGTTTCCCCATTTACTTCGAATGTTCCTTCTTCTTCTTGGTCACGGTCTACACCAACAACCCAAATATTTCTTTCAGGATCAGCTGTTACTAAGTCACGTGCTTCAGAGAAGACACCATTACCTGAACCTCCAGCAGCTTGGAAAATAATATCTGCACCATTGGCATACATTGCTGACGCTAATTGTTTTCCTTTCGGTGCATCTGCAAAGCTTCCCACATATTCTACAGAGATTTCGATATCAGGATTGACTGCTTGTGCTCCAGCGATGAAGCCTGCTTCAAAACGGTCGATAATTTCACCTTCAACTCCACCGATAAATCCTAAATGATTGGTTTCAGTTGTTGAAGCTGCTGCAACACCCGCTAAGAAAGCTGCTTCATGGTCTTTAAAGTTTAATGATGCGACATTTTCAGCATCAATAAAACCATCAACCATTGCGAAATATTGATCAGGATTTTGTTCAGCCATTTGTGTCATCGCTTGTTCAATCTTAAATCCAATCCCAAAGATGACACCATAATCACCTTGCATCGCTGTATTGATATTTGTAATATATTCTGAGTCCGACTTAGATTCTAAATAATCATAACCACCAGGACCTTGTTCTTTATTATTTTCTTCGCCCCACTCAATTAAACCTTCCCAAGCAGATTGGTTGAATGATTTATCATCAATTCCTCCTTGGTCAGTAATCATAATAGCGGATAATTCTTCTTGAGCAGTTGCTGTCAAAGGTACTGACACCAAAGCTGCACTCGATAAAGCTAACAACGTCTTCGTTAATGATTTCATAATCGCTCTCCTTAAAATTGATAACGCCTTCACGTTTATTATATCTTTACTTTACCCTATTTTTTAAAAAATTGAAACATTCAAATGACATTTTTATTACCTTATTCATAGAATGTTCGTCTTTTTGTTTCATTCAATCTTTCAGGGTGATTTTCGAAATATTTTTGCGTATTAATTAAATCCTGATCTAATTGAGCGATCAATGCGTAAACACTTTCAAATTTCAATTCATTTCTTAAATAATAATACCAATGAATACGTAATGTTTCTCCATAAATCATTTGATCAAAGTCGAGTATATAGGCTTCAATCGATAAATCTTTTACATCATCAAAGGTGACATTATAGCCAATCGATGTCATTGCTGGATACCATTTTCCTGCCACTTCCACTGCGGTCACATAAACGCCTATTTTAGGAACTAATTGTTGAGGATGATGTTTGATGTTCGCTGTGGGATAACCTATTTCACGCCCGCGTTTGAATCCGTGAATAACCTCTCCTTGCGTTTGAAAAGGGTAGCCTAGCTCTTGATTGGCATCTTCCATATTTCCATTTTTAATATCTTCTGCAATAAAGCGTGTACCAATTTTATGACCTTGATCTTGATATTCGGGTACATTAATCACTTCAAAGCGCCCTTGTGCATGTTCCGGAAGTGTCATCATATTCGCATACTCTGCAGGCCCATAAGTATAATCGAAACCTGCCACTACCACTTCGGCATTCAAGCCAACGATATATTGATCAACAAACATTTGAGGTTCTAACATGCCAAATGATTGAGAAAATTCAATGAGATAACAAAAATCCACACCTAATGCTTCAAATAATTCTATTTTACGATCAGTTAATGTGAGATATTGATAATCATTAGGATCAATCTTTTGATAAAGTAATTTCGGATGACGATCAAAAGTCATCACAACGAGTGGTAAGTCGCGCCTTTCTGCTTCTTCTTTCGCTCTTTTTATGACACGTTGATGCCCTCGATGCACGCCATCAAAAAATCCTAAAACAAGGACAATCGGCTGCTGAATGATTTCTGACTTTTGATAAGGATGTGTAATTTTAATGGTTTCCATTCATGTCCTCCTCTGGATTATGAAAGACTTTTACTGGTTTTAAATAACCGCCTTTGGATGGATGTGGTTGGTAAATGGCTAATAATTGATTATCTTGATTAAATAATGCGGTTTCTGTTTCGATCGATTCATTAAAGAAATCATCCGACACGACTTGACCATGTTCAACCGCGAATAATTGTGATGCATCAATTACTAGATAATCCATGACTGATTGAATACGTGACATTGGATAAATAAATGAATCAACACGATTTGTATTGATTGCTTCTTCTAATTCTTCCATTGTCATTGTATCTTCAATAGAAAATCCACCTGTTGCTAGACGAGATAAATCGGACATATGTGCTGGATAGCCTAAAGATTTTCCCAAATCATAAGCTAGTGTTCGTACATAAGTTCCTTTACCACAATCAACAGTGAATTCCCATATTTGTGTTTTTTCGTGTGAATCATAATTTGGTTCACTCGTTCGTTTAAAGGAATGAATTTCTACATTTCTAATAGGACGTTCGACTGTTTCATTGGCTCTTGCATACTCATATAACCGTTTTCCATTCACCTTAACAGCTGAATACATGGGTGGTATTTGTTGAATTGTCCCAACAAATGTCTCCATCGTTTCATCGATAATTTTGGTACTGATTGGAGAATCAACATCAACTCGCTCAATGATAGCACCTTCTTTATCCTCAGTTTCAGTCGCTATCCCAAGTGTTATTTCTCCGTGGTATTTTTTTTCACCATTCATAAAATAATCAACTAATTTCGTTGCTTGTCCTAAACATAAGATAAGAACCCCATCAACATCTGGATCCAATGTTCCCGTATGACCTACTTTTTTCATTTTTAATAATTTTCTTACTTTAAATACCACATCATGACTCGTCATGCCTCGTGGTTTATTGATTGGCAATATGCCATTAAAAGTCATCCCATTCACTCCTAACTACCCAAATATTATAGCAAATTATAATCAACGATACTATATACGATGCAAATTCATCAATCTTCAAAACATCAAATAAATGAAAAAACGTTCAATGATATCTACATATAATTTGAGATATCATTGAACATCTTTATTCAAAATTCAATTTAATTAACCTACAGACCCTTCCATTTCATAGGCAATTAATCGGTTCAATTCTACAGCATATTCTAAAGGCAATTCTTTGGTGAATGGTTGGACAAAACCAACAACAATCATTTCTGTTGCCTCTGCTTCTGTTAAACCGCGACTCATTAAATAGAAGAGTTGTTCTTCGGATATGCGTGATACTTTGGCTTCATGTTCCAAGGTCGCTGTCCCATTTAATATTTTATTAAATGGAATCGTATCCGATTTCGATTCAGCATCCATAATGATCGTATCACATTCAATATGCGATAAGGCATGCTTAGCATCATCAGCAAAAACAACTTCACCACGATAATTAACAGTACCGCCTGTTTTTGCAATCGATTTTGATACAATTGAACTCGATGTATGAGGTGCTAAGTGAATCATTTTAGCGCCCGTATCTTGAATCGCATTATCACTCGCAAATGCAATCGTCATCATCGTACCACGCGCTCTCTCGCCATCTAAAATGATCGTTGGATATTTCATCGTCACTTCCGCACCTAAATTGCCATCAATCCACTCCATCACTGAGTCACGTCCTGCTCTTGCACGTTTTGTTACAAGATTATAGACACTCTCAGACCAATTTTGGATAGTCGTATAACGGCAATATGCATCATTTTTGACAATAATTTCTACAACGGCTCCGTGAAGTGATGCGGTAGTATAAGTTGGTGCAGTACAACCTTCCACATAACTTAAACTTCCTCCGTCTTCAACAATAATTAATGTTCGTTCAAATTGTCCAGAACCTTCATTATTCATACGGAAATAAGTTTCTAATGGTACCGTACATTTGACCCCTTTAGGGACATAAATAAATGTTCCACCACTCCATACTGCTCCATTCAAAGCAGCGATAAAATTATCATCATTCGGAACGACAGTCCCAAAGTGTTCTTTAAAAATATCAGGATATTTTTGTAATGCTGTATCGCAATCAGTAAAAATAATTCCTAAATCTTCGAATTCTTTTTTCATATTTTGATAAACAGCTGTTGATTCATATTGAACAGCAGCACCTGCTAAATAGGCACGTTCTGCTTCAGGAATTCCTAAACGCTCAAATGTTTCTTTAATTTTATCAGGCACATCATCCCATGAACGAACAGGCTCGTCCATAGCTTTTTGATAATAATTAATTTCATCGAAATCTAAATCAGATAGATCAGGTCCCCATTTTAGAGGATTGTCTACTGGATTTAATTTTTGAAAATTTTTCAAAGATTCTAAACGGTATTCTAACATCCATTCAGGTTCATTTTTTTCTTTTGAGATTGTCCGAACGGTTTCTTCCGTCAGTCCTTTTCCTGTTGAAAATAAAATTTTGGCATCGTCTTTAAAGCCATATTGATAATCTTCTAATACTGGTACGTCACTCATATCTTCAGCCCTTTCTATTCTTTTCCTATTGTTAATCCTTCAATTAAGCGGTCCTGTTCATCCGGATGCCATCCTAATTCTGCAGCTTTCCATGCTAAAGTTGCACATTTATACCGTGCTGGAAATTGTTTAACACCTTCTAATAAGGCAGCATCCTGTAATAAGTCGTTTAACTCTTCATCAGAAATACGATTATCATTCATTTGTTTAGGACCACCAACAAATTCAACGAAACCATTGACCAGTGCTTCCGCCTGTTCTAAAGTCTTCCCGATCAGCACTTCAGTCATCATACTGGCACTCGCCTGACTAATCGAACAGCCCTCACCCGTGAAACCAATATCTTCAATGATATTATTTTCAATTTGGAGTTGGACAATGATGACATCCCCACAAGAAGGATTTAATAATTGCATTTCATGTGTTGGTTCAGCTAATTTTTTTCGATGTCTTGGATATTGTGTATGATCGAAAATTACTTCCTGATACAAATAATTTAATTTATTTTCGAAAGCCATGTTCAAAAAACTCCTTAATTCGTCCCGTTACTTGAACAAAAGTATCAATTTCTTCGGCTGTATTATAAAAAGCAATACTCGCTCTTAGTGTTGCTGGCACATCTAATAAACGCATTAATGGTTGAGCACAATGATGTCCCGCACGTATTGCGATGCCTTCTAAATCATAGGCTGTTGCTGCATCATGAGGATGAATCGTTGAAATATTAAAGCTAACAATGCCATGAGGTGTTTCGGTTGCACTTTGATAAATAGAAACATTCTCAATCATCGCTAATTGTTGTGTCAATCGTTCAGTCAATGCTTGTTCATGAGCAAATATGTCATCTAATGGTAATTGGGCTAAATAATCCAATGTTTTACCAAAGGAAATAACTTGAGCAATTGGTTGCGTTCCGCCTTCATATTTCCATGGGGAAGCTTTGTAATCACTCGAGTAATCCTGTACTTGATTAATCATTTCACCACCATAAATAAATGGGACAATCTGATGATGAATACGCTCATTTAAATACATAATACCTAATCCCGTCGGCCCATACATTTTATGTGCACTAAAACAGTAGGCATCTACATCTAAATCTTGCAGATCTATTCTTAAATGTGGCGCAGCTTGAGCTCCATCAACAATAAAATAAGCATTTGATTGCTCTCTAATCAATTGACCGAGCTCTTTAATCGGTTGTTGAACACCAATAACATTCGATACATGATGCGTCGCAACGACCTTAACCGTTTCATCAAGTAACTCAGTCACCGCATCCAAATCAATTTTGTAAGTTTGTGGGTCAATCGGCATAAATACAATCTCTGCGCCCGACAGTTTAGCTGCTTCTTGCCAAGGAACAAAATTAGCATGATGTTCTAAATATGTTAAAAGTATTTTATCCCCTGGTTCAAGAACCGAACGTGCCAACCCAAAAGCAATGGTATTTATTCCTTCGGTTGTTCCAGAATTAAAAATAATTTCATTAGAACCTACATTCAACCAGTCAGCAATTTTTGTGCGAACCGCCTCATAAGCTTCGGTCGATTCTAGTGCTAATTGATGCACTCCTCGATGACTATTGGCATTATGATTTGTATAGTAATCAACCATGCCATCAATCATGGCTTGAGGCTTTTGGCTCGTTGCCGCATTATCCAAATAAATCAATGGCTGATCATGAACCCGTCGTTCAAGTATTGGAAAATCTTTCCTTATTTCAGTTAATTGTTCAGCAGATAATAGTTTACTCATAGACTTCGCCGATTTCTGCCAGAATATTCGTATCTTTCGCTAATTTATGATCCATCCATTGCAAGGCTTTTCGCTGAAAATCTCGCGATGGCATTTTCGTTAAAACTGGACCTAAAAATCCACGAATCACTAGATATTCTGCCACTTCTCTGGATATTCCACGAGACATTAAATAATACATCTGATCTTCGTCAACTTGACCACTACTTGCGGCATGTCCTGCTGTGACTTCAAATTCGTCAATTAAAAGAATTGGATTAGCGTCACCATGAGATTCTTCCGATAACATGAGAACACGACTTTCCTGTTGTGAGTCTGCCATTTTGGCGCCTTTTTCTATAAAACCAATGCCATTCATCGTAAGTCGTGCTTGATCCAATACCACGCCATGTTGAATGATATTTCCAATGGATTGACGACCATGATTGACGACATTGGAATCGATCACTTGGATTTGGTCTTGAGATGAAATTCCCACTGCAGCCACTTCTGATTCAGTCTGATCACCGATTAAATTTGAATCAACTTCCATAATGACATCGCCGTCATTAAAGACACCAATTGACCAATCTAATTTAGCTCGATCCGTTAATTTACCTTCTCGCTGAATATAAGCTGTCGTATTGGCTCCTAAGCCATCCAAACTACAATAATTTAAAGCAGAATCTTTTAAACTGACTACTTCACTAATATATGAAAAAGTTTGCGATTGTGTTGCATCACTTTCTAAACTTTCAACGAAGTTTAATCGGCTCTCTTCACCCATAATTAATAATGTTCTTAAATGGAAAGCCTCCTTGTTTCCAGACTGGATGATTAACTCCATAGGATGTTCGACATAAACATTATCGGGGATATAAATAAAGAGTCCGATAGATAAATTTCCTAAATTATTAGCGATTAATTTATCCCGATCATATGGAATAACAGATGAAAAATATCGGGCCATCAATTCTGGATGGTCGCTCGCAGCATCCTCCAAAGTAGATACGATGACACCTTGATTCTTCACTGCTTCATCCAATTGTATATTCATTTGATTAGAAGAAGTGATTTCGATTAATGCAGACAAATTCTTTTTTTCCAGCAATGTTTTCTGTATTTCCCATTGCGACGTATGCTCTGATTCCTTCACTATTAAAGGCCAGTCATCATAATGAATTCGTTCGATGTATGGGATCTCCAATTGCTTAATTTGTGCATTTGCATCTTCTCTGATTTGTTGAAAATTGAATTGTTCCACGCATATCACCTATGCTTCCTCTTGATATTTGAGACCTAACTCTTCCGCGATCGTTTTATATCCTTCCGCTTCAAGTTGCAATGCTAATTCTGGCCCACCAGATTTGACAACGCGACCGTCCATCATAATATGAACATAATCTGGTTTAATATAATTTAAGAGACGTTGATAATGCGTCACAATTAACGCTCCAAAATTTTCACCGCGCATCGCATTAATTCCTTGTGATACAACTTGAAGGGCATCGATATCCAGTCCCGAATCAATTTCATCAAGAATCGCAAAAGTTGGCTCAATCATCAATAATTGAAGAATTTCATTCCGTTTTTTCTCACCACCGGAGAATCCTTCATTAAGATATCTTTCTGCCATATCCGGATCGATATCTAAAAATTCCATTTTTTCGTCTAATTTTGTAATAAATTCTCGAACACCAATTTTATTGTCTTCTTCTCGTCGCGCATTGATTGCTGCACGCATAAATGATGCATTGGTTATTCCTTGAATCTCACTAGGATATTGAACCGCAAGAAACAAACCAGCACGAGCTCGCTCGTCTACTTCCATCTCTAAGACATTTTCACCGTCAAGCAAAATTTCACCTTGTGTCACTTCATAAGATGGATTTCCCATAATCGCAGCGGCTAATGTTGATTTTCCTGTTCCATTTGGACCCATAATCGCATGAATTTCGTTCGTATTGATGACCAAATTAACACCTTTTAATATTTCTCGCTCTTCAACTGTTACATGTAAATCTTTAATTTCTAATGTTGACATTTTATACCTCTTTTCAGTCATAATAGTACTAATTTAACATATTTTTAAAAAGGTCTCCACTTTATCTAATTATATTATAATATTTCTCGTCTATTAAATTTTCAATCAAAGTTTGTTGTTTATTATTGAGAATTCGTGTATAATACCATCTGTTGATTAAGTTTTA
>JBHWOV010000085.1:0-5968 GCA_043424535.1 Aerococcaceae bacterium | reverse complement strand
GACTTATATATTAGAAAATATTAGAGCACTTGCTTTATTTTTCGGCTATAATATATTTAGCTATTAATGAAAGGGGATGCAAATGTTACTAGAGGTGAGAAACAAAATATATTTACGTGTTATCGAACAATACCCCAATGAAAAAGCGACATATTATCAAGGATTGTTAAATCTTCCTGAAATCGAACAATTTAAACACGATTTAATAACATTAACTGAAGAAAATTGGTTAGAAAATAATGATCAATCCTTCAGAGTCACAAATAAAGGAATGGAGTATTTGGAAGATTCACAAGATAATCTCAGTTTACTTTTAAGAACGATTAAAACTGAAGGTATAGGTAATGGTCATCAGAAATTGTTGCCCTATTTGACAGACAGAGATTATGGAAAACTTTTTAATGATGCAGTTACTAAAGGATTGATTAGTGCTAAAAATGAAAAAGAAATTATTACGCCTACCCCACTAGGTATGATGGTGTCACCTTCAACATATGTTACTGAACTTGGCGATGTATTTATTCAAAAGACTATAAATAAATAAACACAATGCAATGAAGACGAACAATGTAGATAATTAAGGATGATTTTGTAAAAATTACTTAAATTTTATTGTTAGCTTGGGTATAATTTAATAGATTACAATGCAGATTACTAGGAGGAAAACATGGTAGATAGACAGATACCTGTAATTGAGATGCGACAAATCTCAAAAAAATTCGGTGATTTTTATGCAAATAAAAATATTAATCTCGAATTGCGTAAAGGAGAAATTCATGCTTTGCTCGGTGAAAATGGGGCTGGAAAATCAACACTCATGAATATGTTATCCGGATTACTAATGCCTACATCCGGAGAGATATTAATGAATGGCCAAGTGGTAGAAATTGATTCACCGAATAAAGCAAATCAATTAGGAATTGGTATGGTACATCAGCATTTTATGTTAATTGATGCTTTTACTGTTTTAGAAAATATTATATTAGGTGCAGAACCAACCAGTGGAATTGGCTTAGATAAACAAACTTCTCTACAAAAAGTTGAAGAGCTTTCCCAAAAATATGGCTTAAGCGTCGATCCATCTGCTTTGGTTCGTGATATTTCTGTTGGGATGCAACAGAGGGTAGAAATTTTAAAAGTTCTGTATCGAGGAGCGGATGTGCTCATTTTTGATGAACCTACTGCTTCCTTAACACCTCAAGAAATAGACGATTTAATGATCACAATGAAAGCATTGGTTCGTGAAGGTAAATCGATTATCATCATTACACATAAATTAGATGAAATTAAGGCCGTAGCAGATCGTTGTACGGTTATTCGACGCGGAGAATCGATTGATACCGTAAATGTTGCGGATGTAACATCGAAACAATTAGCAGATATGATGGTGGGACGGAGTGTCGTTTTCACGACTGAAAAGCAACCCGCAAATCCTCAAGGTGTCGCTTTGGAAGTCAATGATTTAACGGTCACCAATACTAGTGGCATTACGGTCGTAAATCAGCTTAGCTTCAAGGTACATAATGGTGAAATCGTTGGAATTGCCGGAGTTGATGGTAATGGTCAAACAGAGTTAGTCCTCGCCATTAATGGATTAATGCCAGCTGATTCAGGAACAGTTCAATTTAGAGGGCAAGATATAACCAATGAGAATCCGCGAGCTTTATATGAAATGGGCATCGGTCATATTCCTGAAGATAGACACAAACATGGAATTATTTTAGACATGCCATTAGAAGAAAATTTCATTTTAAAAAATTATTATCAAGAACCTTATTCTAAAAACAAGTTTTTACAATTTAACCACATTACTTCGAATGCTCGCGAATTGATTGAAAAGTATGATGTCAGAACCACATCTGAAAAAGCAACAGCACGCTCTCTATCTGGAGGAAATCAACAAAAGGCAATTATTGCGCGTGAATTAAAAGCAAATCCTGCATTCCTTACAGCAGCGAATCCAACGCGTGGATTGGATGTTGGTGCGATTGAATATATTCATGAAGCGATTATCGAAGAACGTGACAAAGGTCATGGTGTCTTATTGATGAGTTTTGAATTGGATGAAATCATGAATTTATCAGATCGTATCATCGTCATGTATGGTGGGAAAATCGTCGCAGATATTCCTGCAAGTGAAACAAATGAACAAGAATTAGGCTTAATGATGGCAGGAACGCCTTATGAAGAAGTCTTGAAACAACGTGAGAAAGGAAGTGTCATCAGTGAATAAGCGTTCTAATTTGTTAGTGCCGATATTTTCGATTCTGATTGGATTGCTCGTTGGAGCAATTATCATGCTGTTATTCGGTTATAATGTGATTGATGGATATAAGGCACTGTTTCTTGGAGCAGTGGGTACACCATTTAACCTTGGACAAACCATTCGTGCGGCTTCGCCCTTAATTTTTACTGGTTTAGGATTTTCAGTAGCGTACACAGCAGGATTTTTTAATATTGGATTATCTGGTCAGGCGTTAGCGGGATGGTTAGTCTCTGTTTGGGTGGGACTATCTTTTTCACCAGAAACAAGTAAAGTGATTGTTTTGCCAATTGCTATTATTTCTGGAATGCTTGCCGGTGCGCTTTGGGCTGGTATTGCAGGTGTATTGAAAGCATTTTTCAACACGAGTGAAGTGATTACGACCATTATGTTAAATTATATTGCTGTTTATACATCGGATTATCTTATTCGTAATGTGATTACCGATCGGATGGATGCAACACCTTTTGTTGCACCGAATGCTAGTCTTAAATGGCCTTGGTTAACGGAAGCCACTGGCTATTCAACGATTCATACAGGTATTTTCTTAGCGATTTTATTCGCGATACTCGTTCATATCATGATGAATAAAACAACCATCGGATTCGAATTGAAATCCGTTGGCTTGAATAAACATGCGGCAAATTATGCTGGAATGAATGCTAAGAAAAATATTATTTCAGCGATGTTATTGTCTGGCGGATTAGCAGGATTAGGTGGCGTTATGAGTGGTTTAGGTGAATTTGGCAATATTTTCTTACTGAATGGCGTTGCTCCTGCTATTGGATTTGACGGGATGGCAGTTGCATTATTAGGTGGATTGAATCCTTTAGGAACGATTTTTGCTAGTTTCTTATTTGGTGCCTTGGAAACCGGAAGTTCATCGATGCCATTAGTTGCTAATATTCCTTCTGAAATTGTTGACATTATTACTGCAATTATTATCTTTTTTGTCGGTTCAAGTTTCATCATTACTTATTTCATGGATCGACCAAATCATACGCGCTTATCGAATAAAAAGATTGTTAAAGAAGGGGGCGAAAAATAATGGTTGGAATCTTAGCATTAATCGTTTCCTCAACTTTAGTATATTCAGCACCATTAATCTTTACTGCTTTGGGTGGCGTGTTTTCTGAACGAAGCGGTATTGTTAATGTGGGGCTGGAAGGAATCATGGTAATGGGTGCATTCAGTGCGATTGTGACGAATTTATTGTTTTCACAACTTGGCTATCAATTTAGTCCTTGGGCCTATGTAATTATTGGGGGGCTCGTAGGTGTGATTTTCGCATTTGTTCATGCGGTTGCGACAGTGCACCTGAGAGCGAATCATATTATTTCAGGTACGGTATTGAATTTGATTGCGACGCCATTAGCAATCTTTTTAACCCGAGTTATCTTTGATGGTAGAGGTCAAACGGATATTATTTCTCAATCATTCGGTTATTATAATTTTCCGATATTATCAGAAATCCCAGTGATTGGTCCCATTTTCTTTAGACAGACATCTTTACCAGCCTATGTAGGAATTATTTTAGCAATACTATGTTATTACCTCATTTATAAAACAAAATTTGGTCTCAGATTGCGTTCTGTCGGTGAAAATCCACAAGCAGCAGATACTTTAGGTGTCAATGTTTATCAAATGCGTTATGCTGGTGTATTATTATCTGGATTTTTTGGCGGAATGGGGGGCGCAATTTTAGCTCAGTCTATTTCATTGAATTTTTCATCATCAACCATAGCAGGCCAAGGTTTTATGGCAATGGCTGCGATGATATTTGGTCGGTATAATCCAATTGGAGCAATGGCAGCTGCTATATTCTTTGGATTTGCGCAGAGTTTAGCGGTTGTTGGTTCACAAATCCCTGTAATCAACGAAGTACCTTCAGTATATTTACAGATTGCACCATATATTATTACAATCATCGCTTTAGTATTTCTTGGTAAAAATGCCACTGGCCCAGCTGCTAATGGTACGACTTATGTTAAAACAAAATAGAATAAGCGACCTTCGGGTCGTTTATTTTTTTATTTTATCTGTTATCCTGATAGCTAATTTAAATAATTTGCTTTATAATTAGCATGAGTATGCTATAATATTTTAACGAAAGATAATGAAAGTGGTGTCTTAAATGAGTTTGGGAGATAAACTACGAGAAGCACGTATAAATAAAGGTTATACTTTAAATACGATGCAACAAATGACAAAAATTCAAAAGAAATATTTACAGGCCATTGAAGAAGAACGCTTTGATGAAATGCCTGGAAATTTTTATGTGCGAGCTTTTATTAAGCAATATGCAGATGTTGTTGGCTTGAATGGTGACGATTTGTTAGAGGAATATGAGCAAACTTTGAATTTAGATTCAGAAACCGAAGATGCGGTAGCAGCTTCTGGCGGAGATGAATTACCTAAACGTAGTGATCTTACTGGAAGCAATGAGAAAAATTCAATGGATGTATTATTATCATATATGCCGATGATTTTATTAATCGCAATTATTATAATGATTATCATTTCATTAATTTATGCAATCAATCGCATTAATACAGAAGATACGGAACCCGAATCAGAAACATCATCTATGACTTCAATTGTGAGTTTAGTTGAACCAAATTCTGATAGTGCGACAACTTCAGAAGAAGCAGAAAATGATTCTGTTGCTGAATCGACACCTCAAGAATTACAAGAAGGACAACAACGCGTCGGGAATCAAGTGATTACTCTAATATCTGCTCCTGGCGAAGCCCCTGTATTCCAATTAGAAGGTCCAATCGACGAGTATACTTTTGAAATTGAGGGACTTAATTTTGTTTGGGCAGGTGTCCTTGAAGATAATGTCATGGTGATTGACCAGACAGTCACTGAAGGGGAATCAATTGAATATACAGCGAACCCAACCACTCAACAAATTAGCTTGAATCGTGGTTATCCTGAGGGCGCTATATTCAAAGTGAATGGTACTGAAGTTGAACTTCCTGAAGGACAGTTCATTGAAGCCATTACTTTTGTAACGAATGCAAATACTACAGCATCACCAACTGAAGTTGAGGAGACTGAAACAATTAATGATACAGAATCTCAACCAACAGAAGATACGAGCACTGAGGCAGAGGGATATGAAGGTCCAGCTGTTTACGATCCAAATAATCCGTAAACTTCGTTTAGAATGGAGTAGTAAATGAATATAGCTAATAAACTGACTATCCTAAGAATGTGTTTGATACCCATATTCGTAATATTATTGATTGTCCCTGAATTTGGCCAACCTTTGGCTATTGGTGGTGCAGTAATACCACTGAATCAATTTATTGCGGGCGTAATCTTTGTTGTGGCATCTTTCACTGACTATTTGGATGGCTATCTGGCGAGAAAATATCAATTAGTAACAGCTTTTGGTGAGTTTTTTGATCCGATGGCTGATAAACTCTTAGTGATCGCTGCTTTGATAATGTTAGTTGAGATGAATCGTATCGCTGGTTGGGTTGTTATTATTATAGTCAGCCGGGAATTATTAGTCACAGGACTGCGGGTATTACTGGCACGGAGTTCAGGGCAAGTTTTAGCAGCCGCTTTACCTGGTAAGATTAAAACATTCTCTCAGATGTTTTCGATTATCTTTTATTTATTTAATGACATGGGATTCGCCCATATTTCTTCGTTTTTCGCAACGAACATGCCAAATCCACTAATTTAGGTCCA
>JBHWOV010000084.1:0-4160 GCA_043424535.1 Aerococcaceae bacterium | reverse complement strand
TGATGCTTTCTATAAATATACTTTAAAAGTTGTTCTCATTAGCTTTTTTAAGTATAATAGGACCATGTTTACAAACAAGGAGGATTCACAATGTCTAAAGACTATCGTGTATTATTATATTATAAATATCAAGAAATTGAAGACCCTGAAACTTTTGTAGAAGAACACTTACGCTTTACAAAATCAATCGGTCTAAAAGGAAGAATCTTAGTAAGTTCTGAAGGAATCAATGGAACCGTCTCAGGAACGGTCGAACAAACAGAAAAATACAAAGAATATCTTCACTCATTACCAGGCTTTGAAGATGTTTGGTTCAAAGAAGATGAAGCGGATGATTACGCACATGCTAAAATGTTTGTCCGCCACCGTGACGAGATTGTCTCACTAAATCTTGAAGATGATATCGATCCATTAGAGTTGACTGGTGAATATCTTGACCCTAAAGAATTTAGAGATGCCATTTTAGATGAAGATACCATCGTATTAGATACACGGAATGATTATGAATACGAGTTAGGTCACTTTAAAGGTGCCGTAAAACCAGATATTCGCAATTTCCGTGAATTACCACAATGGGTCATTGACAATAAAGAAAAATTCATGGATAAACGCGTTGTCGTTTATTGTACTGGTGGCGTTCGTTGTGAAAAATTCTCAGGATGGATGATCCGCGAAGGTTTCAAAGATGTCGGTCAATTAAATGGTGGTATTGATACTTATGGAAAAGACCCAGAAGTTCAAGGTGATTTATGGGAAGGGAAAATGTATGTTTTCGACGAGAGAATTTCTGTCCCAATCAATCAAGTTGATCCTACTGTTATCGGTCGTGATCATTTTGATGGCGAACCTTGTGAACGTTATGTTAATTGCGCAAATCCAGAATGTAATCTGCAGATTTTCGCTTCGGAAGAAAATGAAGCAAAATATGTTCGCGGTTGCTCACCAGAATGCCGTCGTCACCCAAGAAATCGTTATGTCGAAGAACATGACCTCAGTCGCAGCGAATGGGAAAGTCGTCTAAACGCTATTGGCGAATCACTTTCTGATAATCAAACGGCCTAATCCCTCAGTTAAAGAAAGAAGGTGATGTGATGCGCAAAGACGATCATCATTCATCAAATAATCACTTGAATGATTCAGATAAAACCGAAAGGCAACGAATTCCTTCAAAGGAAGAAATTCTCAAAGAAAGAGAACGCCGAATGCGAAACGACAAATCAGTTAATCATTCTGCACAAAATAATAAAACGAACGATGTTTCTCAATCATCGATCAATCAGCAAAATGGCTCGAATGATAATGAAACTGAAGCATCACAGAACACGAATCAATCAACGACAAAGCATCCGAAAAGACGGACTATCCATCGTAAAAAAAGTAGCAAGAAACCGTTAAAAGATCAAGAAATCGTTGTCCTTCAAAAAGATACGGCCGATAATGAGGAAAAATCCTTTAATTATGCGGCACTTGATACTTCAGAAAAATTATCATTTAGTTTATCCGTTTTCTTTAATGTTGTTGGTAGATTGCTGTTATATTTAGCTATTTTGATTATTTTGGGTGGTGCACTCGTAGCAGGTACTGGGATTGGCTATTTTGCAAGCTTAGTAAAAGACACGGAACCCCCTACTGCTGAAACATTAGCTCAACAATTAACACAATATGAAGAACAGAGTACGCTTTATTATGCCGATGCTAGTCCGATAGCGAATGTTCAAACAGATGTTGTTCGAAAAGAAGTTGGTTTAGATGAAGTCGCTGATGATATTGAAAAAGGACTGATTGCAACAGAAGATGAATATTTCTATGAACATCCTGGAATCGTCCCGAAAGCAATTATTAGAGCTGCTTTAGAATCTTTATTTACTCAGTCTGGTACAGGAGGTTCAACCTTAACGCAACAATTAGTTAAGCAGCAATTATTGTCGAATGAGGTAACTTTTGATAGAAAAGCCAATGAAATATTACTCGCATTACGTGTAGAACAATTTTTCGATAAAGAAGATATTCTCATGGCTTATTTAAATGTTTCTCCATTTGGTCGAAACAATCGAGGCGAAAATATCGCGGGGATTGAAGCAGCTGCAGAAGGCATTTTCGGTGTCAATGCAGCTGACGTTAATTTGCCACAAGCAGCCTTTCTTGTCGGTTTACCACAAGATCCTTATGATTATACCCCTTATACACAAAATGGGACATTACGTGAGGATATGTCTGCTGGCATTGAACGGATGCACGAAGTGCTCTTTAGAATGTATCGCAACCAAGACATCAGTCAAGACGAATATGAAGCAGCTTTAGCTTATGATATTCAAAATGACTTCATCGAACCTCAACCAGCGCCGGAAGAACGCAGTTCTTATCTATACAATGCAATCTTTAATGGAGCTGTCGAAAAGATTATGCTCAAACGTATTGAAGAGGATGGATTAACGAGAGAACAAGTTTGGGCTGATGATGCGCTTTACAATGATTATTTCTTCGCCGCTGAAGATGAGTTGAGAACAGGTGGTTATCGTGTTTATTCAACAATTGATAAAGAAATCTATGATCAATTACAAGTTTCTGCCAAGGAATATGAAGATGAATTGGGTGTCTATTATGACGGCATTTATGTTGACCCTGACACGGGAGAAGAAACTTATTATATCGAGCGAGTCCAAACTGGGATGGTTGTTATTGATAATCCTACTGGCCGTGTATTAGGTTTTGTATCCGGAACGGATTTTGAAAATAATCAAATTGATCATGCTTTTAATATGCATCGTTCCCCAGGTTCAACAATCAAACCATTAGCAGTATATGGCCCTGCTGTGGAGCATAATCTCATTAATCCAGCTACGATGATTCCTGACACGCCATTTGTTCAAGTTTATGAAGATGGAACAACATGGGAGCCAACGAATTATGGTATGACAATGAGTAATGAAAATATGTCTGCTCGAGTAGCACTCTATCGTTCAGATAATTTACCTGCCGTACGTATTTATGAAGAAAATTTAAGACAGGGTGTCCCTATTAATGAGTATCTCACTCGTATGGGATTTGATATGGTTGATTCCTATACTCCAGAAGAAACGCAAAATCTTGCCTTTTCACTGGGAGGTGTCACCACTGGTCCTACGGTGTTTGAACAAACAAGTGCCTTCACGACATTTGCTAACAATGGTCAATATGTTGATGGTTATTATATCGATCGCATTGAAGATGCCGAAGGAAATATTATTTTTCAACAAGATGTCGAACCCGTTCAAGTCTTCTCAGAAGATACGAACTATTTAATGGTTGATATGTTGAGAGATACCATGACAGAAGGTACAGGTCGTACTGCCAATCAAAATATGATGATGGATGGAGATTGGATTGCTAAATCAGGTATTAGTGAAAACTCTAAAGATGTCTGGTTCCTAGCTTCGACTCCACAAATTACGATTGGATCGTGGATAGGTTATGATAGCCGTTTTGCCGATTATACCATTAATGTCAATGATGGATTTGGATTAGAAAGTATTCGAAGTCAAACACATTGGGCTCGAATCGTGAATGATTTATATCAAATACGGCCCGATATTTTTGGTGTCGATCAATCATTCCAACAACCAGCTTCTGTCCAACGACAAACGGTATTAGAACAAACAGGAACCTTACCTGGACGTGTCACTTATAATGGTCGAACCATTACACTCACTCAACCGACACATGAAGAGCTCTTCAAAGTATCTCATCCTGCTCCGGAATTAACACTTGACTTCTTATTCAATGCTTCTGAAGAAGAACAAGCAGCATTCTGGAATGCACAATTTACAAGAATGCGCGAAGAAAATTCAAGACGCAATAGTGATTCATCATCTAATAGAGATGAGAATCAAGAATCAGATGAATCGTCGAACGATGCTTCTGATACTTCTACCAATACAGATACTAATAATTCTGATGGTAATAATACGACAGATTCAACAGAACAACCGATTTCTTCAAGTGATAACGAATAAGAATACGCAAAAACCCCTAGCTCATTTTTTGATGTGACCCCCTAAATCCGGACACGGATTAGGGGGTACTTTTATGTCAAATTATGACTATGAAGTTAAATTAATGGTTGTGAGAGAAAATTTAGAAGGATATGGAAGAAAATATTTATCCAAGAAATATGGTATAAA
>JBHWOV010000083.1:0-18001 GCA_043424535.1 Aerococcaceae bacterium | reverse complement strand
ATAAGATAATATAAGTTATCGCAAAGGCTAAAATGTGTTTAGTGGTGTCAATTTTCAATATATTTTTTAATGTCTCTTGATAAATTAATAAATAGGCTCCGATTAAGAGAACCATCACAGGGAAAGCATATAAGATAAACTGTAACATAGGCGCTCCTTTCAATCTGATGAATAATATTATAATATAGTGCGCATATATAATTCAATCTATGAAATAAAAAAAAGCCGGCAAAAGCCGGCGAAAGGGTAGCCGATGATGCCGTTTAATGATACATATGTCTTGAACCTGCTATTATAAACAGGTGGGCTCCACACGAGCAAGTTAAGATGTCCAAGTGTTCATTGGCTTATCTTGCTTACTCGCTTCAGGATCCCTAAAAAAAAGTGTTCGGTCCACACAATATGTATCAGGCGTACATCTCAGTCATCCCTTACTGTTTATATTATAACAAACCTTTGAAAAAATGCAATGAAGTTACCTGAAAACGTTTTATTATTAGGAATTGTTACGTAATTGTTGATAAATTTGTTGTAGCGCCGCTTCATATTTACCCGTTGGATCGGGTTGAAAATATTCACGGTCTTTGACGGCATCAGGTAAATATTGTTGTGGTACGAAATGATTTGGATAATTATGTGGGTATTTATATTCCACGCCATGCCCTAATTTTTCTGCACCGGAATAATGCGCATCGCGTAAATGAACAGGAACAGGACCGACATTGCCAGCACGGACATCCTGCATCGCTGCATTTAAAGCACTGTATGACGTATTGGACTTCGGTGATAAAGCTAAATCAACGACCGCAAAAGCAAGTGGGATTTGTGCTTCAGGTAAGCCAACTTTTTCTGCTGCTTCTACTGCTGCGACCGTGCGTTGTGTCGCCGCTGGATTGCCTAAACCGATATCTTCGTAAGCGATGATTAATAAACGTCGACAGGCAATTTGTAATTCACCTGCTTCTAACAATACCGCTAAATAATAGAGTCCCGCATTCACGTCACTTCCACGAATCGATTTTTGAAGTGCAGAAATGGTGTCATAATGGGCATCGCCGTCTTTGTCATGAACTAAACGCTTATGTTGGAGACATTCTTCAGCGATTGCTTGAGTAATATGAATAACGCCATCTTCGTCTTCAGGCGTGGATAAGACGGCTAATTCTAGGGCATTTAGAGCACTGCGACTGTCGCCATTGGTGACATAAGAAAAATGATTTAAAACATCGTCGGAGATTTGCACATTATATTGACCTAAACCACGTTTTTCATCATTTAAGGCACGTTCAAGTCCTTTTTTAATATCTTCGGGTTTAAGTGGTTCAACTTGAAATATTTGGGTCCGTGAGCGAATCGCTGGATTAATTGAAATATAGGGATTTTCAGTTGTCGCACCAATCAAAATCACGCGACCATTTTCTAAATGTGGCAGAAGGAAATCTTGTTTTACTTTATTTAGGCGGTGGATTTCATCTAATAATAAGATCACAGATCCTGACATTTTTCCCTCTTCAACGACAGCTTCTAAATCCTTTTTACTATCTGTTGCGGCATTTAAAATGCGAAATGCCAGTTTGGTTGTTCCGGCAATGGCACTGGCGATACTTGTCTTCCCCGTACCAGGCGGACCATATAATATCATGGATGATAAGCGCTCAGCATCAACCATGCGGCGAATAATCTTTCCCGGGCCGACGAGATGTTCTTGGCCGAGAACTTCGTCAATCGATTGCGGTCGCATGCGATAAGCTAATGGTTCTTGCATCGTCATCCCTCCTTCATGTGTTCAATGCGTTCACAGCTTATTTTATCATAGAGAAAGATAAAGTGGTAACAAAGGCTTGGTATGAAAGACAAAAGAGAACATGTCCATTTGTTTAAAATTCGAAATAAATGTGGTAAAATATTCAGGTAAAGGAGCGAGCATATGATTTATTTAGACAATGCAGCCACGACAGAAGTATTTCCAGAAGTGGTGGAGAAGATATCAGATACATTGACGAATCAATATGGGAATCCATCTGCGATTTATCAGATCGGTAAAACAGCCAAAAGACAATTGACAAATGCTCGACAGCAAATCGCTGAGATTCTAAATGTGGATTCTGCCGACATCTATTTTACTTCTGGGGCAACAGAGTCCAATAATTGGGCATTGTCTCATCTAGCCAAACGAAGTAAAGCATTAGGACGAGGAAATCATATCGTAACGACAGCGATTGAACATCCTTCAGTGCATGAAGTCATGGAATATTTAGAGAGTATCGGTTTTGAAGTGACTTATCTTAAACCAAATGCTGAAGGCAATGTTACTGTCGATCAATTTCTAAGCGCAAGCACAGCTGAAACGATTGGGTGGGTAGCCATGGCTGTCAATAATGAAGTGGGAAGTATTTTACCAATTGAAGACTTATCAATGGCGGCCGCTGAACATGATTATTGGATACATGTTGATAGTGTCCAAGCGATTGGGCATCAAATCTTTGATTTTGGAGCATTACCCATCACTAGTTTTGTGGGCTCTGCCCATAAATTTAATGGACCGAAAGGGATTGGCTTTTTAGTCTTTCAATCAGAAGATAAAGAGCTTGCTTTAAAACCACTCATTCATGGCGGTGGACAAGAAAGTAATCAACGTTCAGGAACAGAAAATATCCCTTATATTGTTGGCATGACGACCGCTCTCCAATTGACAAATCAGCGACTTGAAGATAGAGTTAATCGTGATAGCGAATTATCAAAATATTTATATCATGCTCTCGATCAGGCAGACATTCATTATTTCCGCAATGGATCGTCAGATTCAAATAATCATGTGGATTATATTCATAGTTTATGGTTCCCTGGACAATTAGCCAGTCAATTATTGATTAAGGGGGATCTTAATCGCATTGCTTTATCTGCGGGAAGTGCTTGTTCTGCGGGGAGCGTGCAACCAAGTCGAATTTTAAAAGCTTATTATCCTGACACTCCCGACCGCTGGGTAGAAAGCATTCGTATTTCCTTTGGTTGGGATACAACAAAAGAAGATATTGATGGGTTCATTCAATTATTAAAAAAGGAGTTATTATAATGGCATTTTCAAAACAAGCATCGATACCAGGATTAAATCGTACATTTCAAGTAAGCCCAGAGGCACGTCCCTATACTTTACGCGATAATGGTTTTGCGAATACGAAACCCGGTAATTTTTTATATGAGCGTACATTAGAAACGGCAGCTGGCGCAAAAGTTGTATTAAAAGTGACGATTCATAAAAACTTAGAGATGTTAAAAATTTCAACAGTCACACCAAATGGCTTAAATTCAGTCAATGTGAATAATTTAGCTGATAATGCGATGGTTTTAGAGAAAATTCACTTTATTTTTGATGGTTTTGTTGATCGAAACTGTTTAATAGAGATTACGGATTAGAGAGGAGTTCTATGACACAAACAGATAATCAAGGAAAACGAGTTGTTTTAGGGATGAGTGGCGGTGTTGATTCATCGGTTGCGGCGCTCTTATTGAAACAACAAGGCTATGATGTGATTGGTTTATTTATGAAAAATTGGGATGATACGGATGAACGTGGTGTCTGTACTGCGACAGAAGATTATGAAGATGTCGCTTTAGTTGCGGAACAATTGGATATTCCTTATTATTCCGTCAATTTTGAAAAAGAATATTGGGACCGCGTCTTTGAATATTTCTTACGCGAATATCGTGCCGGACGAACGCCTAATCCTGATGTCATGTGTAATAAAGAAGTTAAATTCGAAGCCTTTTTAGATTATGCGATGGATTTAGGAGCCGACTATATTGCGATGGGGCATTATGCTCAAGTAGAACGTGATGAAGATGGCAATGTCCGCTTATTAAGAGGTCATGATAATAATAAGGATCAAACATATTTCTTAAATCAATTAAATCAAGACCAATTAAGTCGTGCACTCTTCCCAATTGGACATTTAAATAAATCACAAGTACGCGAAATCGCAGAAGAAGCGGGGCTAGCGACCGCGAAGAAAAAAGATTCTACCGGTATTTGCTTTATCGGTGAGCGTGATTTCAATGAGTTCTTGTCGACTTATTTACCGAATCAACCAGGTAAAATGATTACTTTGGATGGTGAAGTGAAGGGTGAACACATGGGACTGATGTACTACACGATTGGCCAACGCCAAGGATTAGGTATTGGTGGAAGTGCCGAATCTAATGAACCATGGTTCGTTATCGGTAAAGATTTGGAAACAGCCACACTTTATGTTGGTCAAGGATATCATCATCCGAATCTCTATTCAGATTATTTAGAAGCGTCGGATATTAATTTGGTTACACCAGATGAATTGCCAAATCGTTTTGAATGTACGGCAAAATTCCGTTATCGTCAGCCCGATCAGCAAGTGACCGTGGAACTAGATGAAACACGGACGAAAGCGCGCGTGATTTTTGCGGAACCACAACGTGCGATTACACCCGGTCAGGCAGTTGTTTTCTATAATGGTCAAGAATGTCTCGGTGGCGGTATTATTGATGCGGCCTACACAGGCGCTAAACAAATGCAATATGTTTAAGGATAGGGCATCATTAGTGTTTAAAATCTAAATAATAAAAGACTCGAGTATCAGTATACTCGAGTCTATTTTTATTGCTTATTAATTCGCGAAAATACCTTTGCCGTCATAATTATCATAATGAATATCGTCAGAAGTTAAATAATTATAAATCGATTCTGGAATTTCTGTGCCTTCTTTAAGGGCTTTAGCATAACGTTCATTTGAACCTTGACCTGGATATTGTACACGGTCAAATCCAGTAGCTGGTTTAATCGCATTTAATTCATCCATGGTACGTGTGATTTTTTCTTTAAATGGTTCTAAGCCACCGAAACGTTCAGGATCGATGACGATATATGTTTGACCTAAGTCGCGTCCTGAATATAAATCATGATACATCGATGTAACATGTTTACCATAAGGTAAATCTAATAATACGCCGGCGAAAATATCGACCATCATCATCAAGCCATAACCTTTCGGGCCTGCAATCGGTACGAGACCAGCGACAGCATTCGGATCAGTCGTAGGCGCACCATTTTCATCCACAGCCCATGTATCAGGAATTGAACGACCTTTTGAGCGAGCATCAAGAATTTTCCCCCAAGCTTGAACGGTTGTCGCCATATCGAAGATTAGCGGATGTTCAGAATTATTTGGCGCACCAAAGCCAATAGGGTTCGTTCCATAATACACTTCAGCACCACCAAATGGAACAACCATCGGATCGGATTGAGTCATTGCGATACATAGTAAATCATTTTCTGCAAATTGGCGTAAGTAATATGACAATGTTCCGGTATGACTACATTTTGAAACACCCACAACCGCCACACCAGATTCCTTGGCCATTTCAATCGCAGGTTCAACAGCCAAATTCGCAATATAATGACCTTGACCATTATCACCATGGAAGACAGCCGAACTTGGTCCAGTCTTTTCAAATTTGATATCTGGATTGGTCGTCACGCCACCTTTAGCGATTCGTTCTGCATAATATTCAACGCGTACGGCACCGTGTGAATGAATACCAATCATATCAGCATAAGTGAGATGATTGGATGTTTCATGCGCTGCTTCTTCAGGAAGGCCAGCTTTCATTAATTTATTTTTGATTAAGGAATGTAATTGCTCTTCAGTAACCGGAATTAATTTTTCTTCACTCATATTTATCTACCTTTCTCTGAATTAAACTCCAGGATTGCGGTTGGCATCTTTTGAGTAAACATAAGATAATGGTTCGCCACGTCCTGATGCATAACAAGCTTGTGGAACATAAGCCCCCATATAGATATAATCTCCTTTTTCAACAGGGACCCATTGATTATCTAGATTATATACACCGGTTCCTGAGAGTAAATAAGCTCCATGTTCTTGATAATGTGTCTCGATATAGCCATGACTACCACCTGGTTCAAAGGATAAGATATGCATATTCATATCAAATCCTAAATCATCAGTAGGTAATAAGTCCCAGAGTAAAACATCTTCCATTCCTTCATAATGAATCGGTTCAATTTCTGAACGATTTCCAATGACACGATGTGCTTCATGACCTTCTAATGGGTCATAACGACGTTGGTATAAGAAAGCTTCTGTCATTTGTTCTGTTGCATTCTCGAAATACATCTTTTCATTCACAGGATAGTAAGCATAGCCACCAGATGTTAATGTGTCACTGTCTGTGCCATCAGAAACAATCAATTCACCTTCAATGACATAAATAAAGGTTTCGATACCTTCGCCACCAAAACCGAGCGTATTTTTCGCTCCCGGAAGGAATTCACAGATGAAGTCACTAAATGATGCTCCTAATCTGGGTGAAGCTAGAATTGAGATGCGGCAGTTTTCAAAGCCTGGCACCACATTATTTACTAAACCATCATGCGGTAATAAGGCATAGTCACCTTTTTGAACAATGGCACGTGACTCTAATAATCCATCACGATAACCAGTTTTATTATTTTTGTATCCCATATTATTCCACCTCTCTATATAAAACGTTTCCATCTCTATTATAGAACGGAAGAGTGAAGGAATATAGCGAAACTTTGACAATAAAAGTGCAAAAATTGTGCAAAACAAACAAATGCTCACAACCATTTTGGCTGTGAGCATTTTAATCGATTGCTAAAATTTATTCAAATGTAACCGTGACTTCTTGCACAGGTACATCATAAAACGGATCTTCACGGCGTCCTAAGAAGTCACGCGCTTGTTCTGGGAAGAGAGCATAGCTTAAAACATCTTCTTCAGAACGTGCATATTTTGCGATTTCTTGGGCACATTCTGATAATTTAGGAGCCAATAGATCTGCAGGTCGTACAGTGATTCGTTCAGCATCTGACGCGGATTGTCCTAATACAGCTTCTACAATTTCATCGGCAATCTCCATCGGAGGTTGACCATATAAACCTTTAACATAGTCTTTAATTTCTGATGGAACTAATTTATATCGTTCGCCGGTCATCACATTCATCACTGCTTGTGTCCCCACCATTTGCGATAGGGGAGTGACAAGTGGCGGATAGCCGAGATCTGCTCGCACATTCGGTACTTCAGCTAATACCTCATCATATAATTCTTCTTGGCCAGCTTCTTGTAATTGACTGAGCAGATTAGAAAGCATACCACCAGGAACTTGATAGATGAGTGTCTTAGGTTCAGTGTCTTTCACTTTTGGATTTAACAAACCTTCTTCACGGTATTGATTACGTAAGCCATTGAAGTGATTCGCAATATCCGTTAAGCAGTCAATGTCCAAGCCCGTTTGATATCCCATTTCTTCAAATGAAATAGCTAAAGACTCTGTCGCAGGTTGACTCGTACCACCAGAGAATGAAGAAATCGATGTATCGATGATATCCGCACCGGCTTCAATAGCTGCTAAATAAGCCATTTCAGCATTCCCACTCGTCGCATGTGTATGCACTTCCAGTGGTAAATCGGTAATTTGTTTAATTTTTTGGACTAATTCTGTCGCGGTATGCGGTGTTAATACACCGGCCATATCTTTAATACAAATCGAGTCAGCGTCTAAGGCAATCATCTCTTGTACCAATTGGACATAATAGTCGACTGTATGAACAGGGCTCGTTGTATAACTGATGGCTGCTTGGGCATGTCCACCGGCTTGTTTCGTCGCACGAATCGCTGTTTCAAGATTGCGTGTATCGTTTAAGGCATCGAAAATTCGAATGATATCAATGCCATTTTCAACGGCTTTTGTGACAAAGGCTTCGACCACATCATCTGGATAATTGCGGTAACCTAGGAGATTCTGTCCTCTCAGTAACATTTGTAATTTAGTGTTTTTTACGTGCTTACGGATGGTTCTTAATCTTTCCCATGGATCTTCATTGAGAAAGCGTAAGCATGAGTCAAAAGTTGCTCCCCCCCATACTTCTAGCGCATGATAGCCGGCTTGGTCCATTCTTTCCAGAATCGGCAACATATCTTCTAGCGGCATACGGGTCGCGATTTGACTTTGTTGTCCATCGCGAAGGACTGTTTCTACAAATTTAATTTCTTTCGCCATTTGAACGTCCTTTCTGATTAATAATTTGAGTAATCTTCTGTGTCAAAGTGTCTAATGAATGTTTTCTTGAGCGCCCACATTCCTTGGCAGGCTGATCACAGATGAGGCAACGTCGCGATGGATAACCTAAGTCAGTTCGACTCATGGACCTTGGTGTTTGACCAGGCAATGACCCATCATTGGGAAGAATGACGTCCAAATCTGCTAATCTGCCATAGGGATGTTCTAATTCAATCGCAATCATTTGCCGTTTCAGAGTTTCAGCTGGCAGGTCAGTTACCATATTTGCGGTTGACCCGGTTGGCAAATGACGAACTTCTTGATGAATAATATGGCCTTGAAGTGCTTGCTCGATTGTTTCCATTAGTGATTGAAACACTTCCTGAAGTGTTTGTGACTGTTTAATAGGGCCAGGAATATTTAAATTCACACATAAATGACTCGCCTGAGGATAGTGATTTAAATAATCAATTTGGCGTTGCACACGTTCTTCACGTGCTGTAAGCATCGTCATTAAATCAATTTCTGGCCCATCAAAAATAGGATTAGACATTGTACACAGTATCGATTAATGTTCCATCACGGTATTCAATTAAAGCAACAGGCTTATCACCATATTGAATAGGTTCAGGTGTTCCGACAATGGCATAAGCTTTTTCTTTTAATTCTTCAATCGTAAATTGAGGAATCTTAATATCTTTGAATGCTTCAATTAAATCTTCGCGCTTCGGATTAATGGCAATACCAATTTCTGTGACAACGACGTCAACGGATTCGCCCGGTGTGATCATTGTATTGACAGAATCAACGATTGTCGGGATCCGTCCTCTAACGAGTGGCGAAATGATTAAACTCATTTTTGCACCTGCTGCTGCATCACAGTGACCACCAGAAGCGCCTCGGATAACACCGTCAGAACCAGTCATCACATTGACATTGAAATCTGTATCAATTTCTAATGCAGAGAGAATGACGATATCTAATTGATTGACGATAGCACCTTTGCTGAGTGGTGAAGCATAATAGACGGCATCCATTTCATGATGTTCCGGATTTCGTCCTAAAGATTGTCCTGAAGGGGCGTCAAAGTCTTGGACGTCAATTAATTTACGAACCAGACCTTCTTCATGAAGTTCGACCATCGCATTCGTAATACCACCGATGGCGAAATCTGCTTTAATATCATCTTCAATCATGGATTCTCTTAAGTAACGGCTGACGGCTAATGATGCGCCACCAGTTCCTGTTTGGAAAGAGAAGCCTTCTTTGTAATAAGGTGAATTGGTAATGACTTCATTTGCATTTTGAGCAATGATTAATTCTTTTGGATTCGTTGTGAAACGTGTGGCTCCCTTTGCGATTCCTTGTGGATCACCAATGGCATCGACTTGCACGACATAATCGACATCAGTTTGTGGGATGGAAATTGGTGTATTTGGATAATCAACGAGTGTATCGGTGATGATAACTACTTTATCCGCATATTTAGCATCCACTTTGGCATAACCTAATGAACCACAGACAGCTTTACCTTTGGTTCCATTGGCATTACCATATGCATCACTGGATGGAGCACCTAAGAATGCCACGTCAATTTTAATATCGCCTCTTGCGATAGCACGTGCACGTCCACCATGAGAACGAATAACTACCGGATTATCCATGATGCCTTTGGAAATGGCCGCACCTAATTTGTCACGTAGTCCAGAAGATGTGATATTGGTGACGACACCATTTTTAATATGGTCGATTAATGGCTCATGGACATTGGCAATCGAAGAAGGGGCAATTGAGATGTCTTTGAATCCCATATTGGCAATTTCCTCCATGACCATATTGAGAACATAATCTCCTTCACGGAAATGGTGGTGGAATGAAATAGTCATCCCATCTTTGAGGCCTGTTTTTTCAATGGCTTCACGAATAGAGCCTAGTAATTTATCGTCGCCACGTTTTTGTGGTTCAATATGACGGCTTGATTCTTGATAGGCATTAATATTGGCAAATGCACCCTCGAAAGTTCCAAATTTTTCGCTATACTCTTGAGGGATATTTTGTTTTCTTGTTGATTCAGTCATGTTAAATATCCTCCTCTGAAATTAGACCAGCAGCTTTAGCTAAAGCAATTGTTCGCTCAGCTCGATCAACGATTGGTTTGTCAACCATTTTTCCATTGACTGCAATAACACCTGAGCCACGCGCTTCCGCTTCACGAATTCCCCAAATAACTTCTTTGGCATTTTGAATTTCTGCTTCTGATGGTTGGTAAATACGGTTAATAATTGGTATTTGACGTGGATTGATTACGGATTTACCGTCGAAACCTAATTGTTTAATGATTTCCACTTCATGAGCTAAACCAGCTTCATTATCAACATCTGAATAGACAGTATCTAGTGCAGCAATTCCTGCATCTCGTGCCGCATGTAAGATAAAGCTTCGTGCGAAGAAGAGTTCTGAACCGTCTGGACTGCGTTTTGTTTTCATATTTGTTACATAATCTTCTGCGCCGAGAGCAATACCAATTAAGCGGTCTGAAGCGTGCGCGATTTCACGTGCATTTAGAACGCCAGTAGCGGATTCAATCGCAGCCATCATTCCAGTGCGTCCGACTTCGATATTATTTTCTTTTTCAACACGTTCGATAATTGCTTCCGCGTCGATTATATCTTGAGCAGAATCTGTTTTCGGTAAACGAATGACATCAACACCTGCGACAACGACGGCTTCGATATCATCCGCTCCGCCAGCGTCTAATGCATTGATTCGCACGACCGTTTCTGTGTCGCCATAATCAATTGTTTTAAGCGCAGTGTGGACGAGTAGACGAGCAGCATCTTTTTCATTTAATGAAACAGAATCTTCAAGGTCGAACATCACTGAATCTGCGCCGTATAATGGGGCATCTCTTAACATTCCAGGATTAGAACCTGGGACAAACATCATTGTTCTTCTTAAACGTTCCATGTTGCTAACTCCTTCCAGTTGATTGACTCAGCGTCTCCCGCACGATAAGCGGCCGCCAGTGTTCTTGCTTGAATTGTACAATCCAATGCACCTTGATCGACAGCTGTCACTTTGCATTGCTGGATGTCTAATTTTTCCAATGTGTCTGTAATCACTTTGCGAATTTGTTTTCCAAATTGATCTTCGACTGAACTTTGTAAATCGATCGCAATCGTCGCATCATCGGACGGTGCGATTGTAATCATAATATCACTGGATTCAACAGTGCCAGCAACTGCTTCTTTGTTGATTTTCATAATCTCTCTCCTTTATTTATATAATTGTGTTCAATAAGATAGTCAAAAGTTGTAATAGGGACCATATCTCGAATGCGTTCGAGATTGTTTTCTTTGATCGCTTGCCTTACTTTCGTTGCACTAATAGCTTCTTCATCAAAATTGAGTCTCGGAATGATTTCCAGATGTATTTTATCTTGGAATACTTTCTCCATACTTTGATTATAAACCTCTGTCACCGGGCTATATGGTTCTTCCCCTACATAACGCGTCTGAATATTCAAAGTGGGTGCAATAAATTCACTAAATAATCTTGCATCTAATTGTGCATGGGTATGAGCAATACTTAACTCGGCTTTATCTTTTAAAAAATAGGTCGGGAAGGTCGCTTGAGACACAATATAGTTCCGTGTCGGTAAAACGTTCACATTTTCAAATATTTGAACACCGCGTCTGACCATTTCTACACGATCATTTGTTGGAATTTCCGAGCGATTTTCACTTAAGACAAAGACATAAACGCGCTCATGTCTTTGAGCAGCATAAGAGATTAAATATTGATGTCCCTTCGTAAAGGGATTCGCATTCATGACAATGGCAGCATTATCGGTAATATTTGGATCCACGACTTGTTTTAACTCGTTAAGATAATCATTGAAGTCCGGAGAACCTAATTCCATAAAGCTGAGTGCATCTTGGCTGATAATTTCTTTAAAGCCTAGTGACTGAAAATATTTACGACTTTCTATTTTGGTATAGACAAACACATGGCGATATTCTTGACTGCGAGCGATTTCTAAAATTTGGGTAACAAGCGTTCCCAAGAGATTATCTGCTTGATAATCGGGATGAATGGATGCACATTTAATAATATTATGATCCAATGAAATCGTTGCGATGAGTTTTTCTTTGTCATAAATACCAATCGTATAAGTGAGGGGCTCTTTATTAGAGAGCCCGTTCACAGCAAGTAATTCTGACCATTCTTCAAATGTTTTCTTGTCTTGATTTAACCAAAGACGTTTAGATGTAAACATTGATTTTAATCTTTCTTGTCATCTTTTTGTGGGAAAGCTTTTAATAAAACGACAGAGGCGAGATAAATAATACCTAAAGCGATAAAGATCCCCGCCATGCCGACTCCCATAATTTCAAAGGCACCTTGAAGATTTTCCATATTTTATTCCTCCTAATAATTACATAAAGTAACCGAGTAAGATTCCACCTGCAACAACTGAAGCAATTTGTCCAGAAACATTCGCACTGATTGAATAGTTAAGAACAAAGTTTTGTGGATCTTCTTCTGTCGCTAATTTTTGAATAACACGTGCTGACATTGGGAAGGCCGAAATACCTGCACCACCAATCATTGGATTGATTTTCTTACCTTCAGGTCTGAAAATATTAAGCAATTTAGCAAATAATACCCCACCAACTGTATCCATCACGAAAGCTACGAGACCAAATGCAATAATGAGTAATGTTTGGACTTGTAAGAATTGAGTGTGCTCCATTTTTACAGAAATTGCTAAACCTAATACAATCGAAATTAAGTTAACGAGTGAATTTTGAGCAGTTTCTGATAGACGATCTAACACACCACATTCACGTATAATATTACCATACATTAAGCAACCAACGAGTGGTGCAGCTGTCGGTGCAATTAAAGATGCAACGATTGTAATAACAATAGGGAAGAAGAGTTTTACAGTTTTAGAAACTTTCCCTGCTTTATAAGGCATGCGAATACGTCTTTCTTTTTTGGTGGTGACTAATTTAATGGCCCATGGTTGAATGATTGGTACTAGAGCCATATAAGAATAGGCAGCGACCGTAATCGGACCTAATAGATTGGGTGCTAATTGGTTAGCAACAAAAATGGATGTTGGTCCATCGGCAGCACCGATAATACCGATAGAAGCAGCTTCATTTAAATCGAAGCCGAATAATACAGCGACGACTACGGTAAAGAAGATACCAAATTGTGCAGCCGCTCCGAAGAAGAGCATTTGTGGATTCTCTAAGAGAGGTCCAAAATCAATCATCGCACCAATACCGATAAATAATAGCAATGGGAAGAGTTCATTCGAAATCCCCATATTAAATAATTGATCAAAAATTCCGACTTGTAACACACCATTTACTTCATGTGTTAACACACCTGATCCTGGGAAATTAACTAAAATGGTACCAAATCCCATAGGAACTAATAATGTAGGCTCATATTCTTTTTTGATACCGAGATACATTAATAACGCTCCAACAAGCATCATGACAATCTGTCCGAATTCTAAATTGAGAATTCCTTCTACTAATGTTTCCAATATGTCACTTCCTTTACTTTAATAGTTTTATTTAACCGATGGTAATGAGTGGGGCACCCGCATCAACGGCTTGACCTTCATTAACATGAATTCCTGAAACTGTCCCATTTGTTGAAGCAACAATTTGGTTTTCCATTTTCATGGCTTCTAATACAAGTAGTGGTTGGTTCTCTGATACTTGTTCACCTTCTGAAACTAAAATCTTTAATACTGTTCCTGGCATTGGTGCTTCCATCGCTTCACCATCTACTTGGCTTGGTGGAGTGACAGGCGCTGCACTTTGTTCAGGTTCCGTCGATGCTGCCGTTACAGTTGGTGCTTCTGGGGCAGGTGCAGGCGCTGCAGGAGCGACAGGCGCTGGTTGTGGTGCGCCACCAATTTCTTCCATCTCAACAATATATTCTTCACCATTCACATTGATTTTAAATTTACGTAACATAATAGCCTCCTTATTTTTTATACACACGACGAACAACAAAATGACTCTCTGGATAATCAACGGCAGCAATACTTGAAGCAATAATAGCAATCGTCTTTAGTTCTGGATTGACCGTTTGAATGCGTTTAATTTTCCATTCTGATTCTTGAGCATCACCAGCAGCGATGGCACTAACCAACACACTGACTAGTTCTTGTGACTCGGGTGGCGCGTCCACATAATTTGGGATTAATTGATATCCATCTGTATAATCATCTTTCTTTTTGGCAGTTGAAATCGAAACTTCACTTGATTCATCAGGACGTTGTCTTGAAAAAGTCTGACGTAATCGATCCAAGAAACTCACATTTACTCACCTCACTTTAATTTTCTTGTCATAAAAATTATAAAACAAACAAGTTACGAGTGTTGTCTTTAAATTGTTCTTTTTAAACGCTTTCAACAAAATATTAAAAAATAGTTTGTAATGTGAAAGATTTATCATTATTATAGATTCTTGTAGAAGTAGACAATCTTTTGAAAATGTTTTTTTATTGTTTTTTAGTCATAAACCGCTTTCATTGTGATTTAATTTGGTCTATTCTATATTTATAAAAGTTCCGACGAACTTTGCAGGGCACGAACTAATTTTGACGATAATTTCTAATTGATGCTGCAACCATTAATTAGAGATTTCTTGCAAAATGAGAACGGCTAGAAGTTCAAAGAATTAAAAAAAGAAAGGGTGTTACGATGTTAACGATTTTATCTTATGCGATGATTATTGTGTTCATGTATGTTATTTTAACTAAAAAAATGACACCATTTACATCTTTAATAGTCATTCCATTAATCTTTGCGATTATCGCAAAATTGACCGGCGTTTCAGCTGAAGGAAGTATCGGGGAATGGATTATGGAAGGATTGGCAACAACTTCCAATACCGGTATTATGTTATTATTTGCTATTTTATTTTTTGCGATCATGTTAGACGCAGGGCTTTTCGATCCGATTACTGAGCGAATGATTCGCTTTGCTAAGGGAGATCCAATGAAAGTTCTGATTGCGACCGCAGTCGTTGCAGCTGCAGTCTCATTAAATGGTGACGGAACCACGACAACATTAATTTGTGTGTCTGCCTTCTTACCAATTTATAAACGCTTGAATATGCGTATTATGAATCTCGGGGTTCTTATCATTATGCAAAACACAATCATGAACTTGCTTCCATGGGGTGGCCCAACGGCTCGTGCGATGGCGGTCATGAATGTTGATGCCGATATTTTGGCTTACTTAATGCCAGGTATGGTGCTATCAATTATTTATGTTATCTTTATTGTTGCTCCTTATATGGGACGTAAGGAACGTGAGCGTTTAGGTATTGTTGAGTTCACTGAAGAAGAAATTTCAGAATTAGTGACAATTACGGATCCAGAAGTAGAAGCGATTCGTCGACCACAAAATTGGTGGTTCAATGCGATTTTAACGGTTGGCCTCATTGCTTGGTTAATTACTGGTTCCTTTGTGGATGCAGTATCTGTTCCGCCGTTAGTTTTATTCATGGTTGGTACCGTATTAGCATTGATGGTTAACTATCCAAATCTTAAAGACCAAGGAACACGAATCTCAGAAAATGCTGGAGACGCGGTATCTGTTGTTATTCTAGTTTTTGCAGCAGGTGCATTCATGGGATTATTCCAAGGTTCAGGTATGGCTGATGCGATGGCACAAAGTTTCGTAACAATCATTCCTGATGCACTCGGAGGCTTCTGGGGAATTATCGTGGCACTTATTTCAGCGCCAGGTACATTCTTTATTTCCAACGATGGATTCTATTTCGGTATTTTACCGCCATTGGCAGAAGTTGGTTTTTCTTATGGCTTTACAAATATGGAAATGGCGCTTGCTTCACTTATGGGACAAGCTTTCCACTTACTCAGTCCATTGGTCGCATTCATCTATCTCTTATTACGTCTCTTAGACTTAGATATGGGAGAATGGCAAAAAGAATCAGGAAAATGGCTAGTAGGAGTATTTGTGATCTTTATCGTAACAATTGTATTGACAGGAAACTTACGCTTGTTTATTCCACAATAAAATAAAACGTAAGCTTACTTTATGTATAAGAATCTCCTCTTGAATTAGTTATTATTCTAATTGAGAGGAGATTTATTTTTTGATACGCTAATAACAGATGTAGGACTGTTCAGACTAATCGAAAGGACAATGAACAATGAGCTATATTGATATAATTAGAGAAAATTTACAGATTAGTGAGAAGAAAACACTGAAAGAATCAATGTATGATGCTTTGCGGAAGTCTATTATATTAGGGGATATTGCAGCTGGTGAACGACTGAATGAATTGGAATTATCGACGGAATTAAATATTAGTCGCACGCCTATTCGTTATGCCTTAGATAAATTAGTTGAAGAAAAATTGGTCAGTAGAGAAAGAGGAGTCGGCACGCGAGTGATTGGAATTAGTTTAAAAGATGCGACTGAACTTTTTGAAATTCGTAAAGCACTCGATACAATAGCAACGCTGAAGGCGATGGAATTGATGACAGAAAAAGACTATGATGATCTTGAACGATTATTACAACATGGTACCGATTCAGATCATGACGACCAACTTTCCGAAGTCTTACAAAATTATTCTGATTTTAATGGTTTTATTTATAAAATGGCTCAAATGCCAAGATTAGCTTCAATCGTCCAAGATTTACAGACTTATCTGAATTACTTTCGTGATATTTCTGTGCGTGCTCCTGAACGACGTAGTACGGCGATCGAAGAGCATTGGATGATCTATCGCGAGATGCGAAAGGGTGATTCAGAGCAAGTGAAGAAAATAGTGCATGAACATTTAGATCGTTCATTTCGCAATATTTATGAGGAGATGAAGCAACGTGGCATTCAATAAGAACGCGAAACAATTAGGCCAAACAGCACTACAGGCATTAATTTATGAAGTATCGCTGACACCGAAACCGGGACTCGTCGACCGAAATAATAATGGTGCGCATCAAGATATGGATTTTTATACTTTTATGGACAGTAGTATCGCTTTAGAGCCATATTTTGAAGCTTATGCCCAAGCTGGTTTCGATCATGAAGGGGACTTATCCATCCTTTTTTCTGAATTAAGACGCATTGGAATTGATGCAGAACGAGCGATGTTTCATGCGACGGATCAAGTCAATACACATAAGGGAGCGAATTTTTCACTGGCCATTTTATTAGGGGCGACAGCCTATTATCTCAAAAAAACGGACAGTCCATTGCCTCTATCGCATGAGCGTGTCCAAGAAATATTAGCGATTGTTCAACAAATGGTCGAAAAAGCCATGCAGCAAGATTTTGATTTAATCAATCAAAAACCATATGAAAGATTGACACATGGAGAAAAATTGTATCGTGACCATGGCATCACGGGTGTCCGTGGTGAAGCGATGGCAGGATATCCGGTACTGATTGACACATTGATTCCATTTCTTGAAGCGCACAGTGAAGAGCCTTTCGAATTGATGCTGCAAAAAGCATTAATTTATTTGATGTCCATCACTGAGGACAGTAATTTATTGCATCGTGGCGGCTATCAGGGTTGGCAAACCGTGCGTCAACAAGCAGAATATTTAACGACACTCTTTGATGATGACGCTCATTTTATGGAAGCATTAATTGAATTTGATCAGCAGCTAATTAATTTAAATTTAAGCCCTGGTGGTGCTGCAGATATGTTAATTCTTGGCTTATATTTTGGCACTTTAATGGACATATTAAATAGACCAAGCCTCTTTGATGTGACCCCCTAAATCCGGACACGGATTAGGGGGTACTTTTATGTCAAATTATGACTATGAAGTTAAATTAATGGTTGTGAGAGAAAATTTAGAAGGATATGGAAGAAAATATTTATCCAAGAAATATGGTATAAA
>JBHWOV010000082.1:0-12779 GCA_043424535.1 Aerococcaceae bacterium | reverse complement strand
ATTCTGACTGGTCCCTTTTTTCTAATTCTTCTAAAAATTTATTACAAAATAAACATTCTTCACCTTTAGTGGTTGGCATCCCAAAGAATTCATGACAGATATGTATCCCTTCATCATAATAAGACTGCAACCGATCCTTTCCACTAGGTTGATTTGCAACTAAATCGGAAGTTTCTTCTTGGTCTATCTCTTTATATATATCTTTACTTAAAATAATATCTGTCAATTCTTGATTTTTTAATTGTAATTGATTATTTTGTTCCATTAAATGATACATACTGTCTCTTAACTCAGCGATTGTATCACTTAAATGAAGTAAATCACTTTCAGCTTTATCAATAAGATCTTGAATTGGTTGATGCTTCATATTCTCCTCCTATTTAGTTATTTTGATGCTCAATTGTTCAAATGCTAGTTGGGCAGAAACATTCGCTTTAATTACTTGTTTGGTTTTGAGTAAATGATGGTTTAAATCGATTAATTGATTAATTTGAGGCTGTTTTGATTGCTGTAATTGTGAGAAAAATTTTTCATAAACTTTAGGTAATGGTTCTCCAGTTGTCTCATTCACTAAATAAAGCAAAAAATGATAATTCAGAAATAACAGATAATCCAAACCCATTAAGGACAACACATTTGGCTTAAAATGTTTCCTTAAGTGCGTTTGTACCATAACAAAACTCATCGAGTCTTTCTGAATGAGCTTTTGATAAAATAATTGATAATCTTTTAACCATTCCTCGAAATTTTCTGGAGAATAATTTTCTAATAAAACTCCCACTTCTTCTGACAAGAAATGTGACAAGATCATCGCTTGTGAAGATGAATAACCTTGTTCGATGAAATCCTTTTGTTCTCCTCGAAGATCTTTATTTTCAAAGAAAATGGTTTGAACCCGTGATTGGATTGTAGGTAATAAATTCGAAGAATTATTGACCCACATAATGATATACACATCTTCAACCGGCTCTTCTAAAACAGTCAGTAAAGCATTGGAAGCCGAAATATTCATCGATTCCGCATCTTTTATCACGGCAAATTTGAAGTCTGCTTCGACAGGCGTCGTAAATAGCCATTGTTTTAATTCTCTAATCTGATCTACACGAACAGACTGACCGTCTTTTTCAACAAAAAGAATATCAGGGAAGTTCCCTTCTTTTATCCTCTTGCATGCATCACAGTTTCCACAAGGTTTAATCGAATTATCTGAGTGTTCACATGCCAAAAGCGCAACTAAATACTCTGTCGTCTCACTTTTTTCATTGCGATTATCACCAGAAAAAGCATACGCATGTGACAAATGCTTATTCTGTACAATCGTCGTGAAATATTCCTTAGGTGTCATTCTTTTAGAATCGGTGGTAAGATTCAATTGGTAAGACAAACACTACTGCCCCACCGATTTCAACTTCAACAGGAAAAGCCGTTGTTAACTCAAGATTTACATCATAACTTGCAGGTGAGGCGATATATTGTTCTCTAGACTTGCAATTCTCCTCTATTAATTGAAGTGTAGATTCTACTTGATTATCTTCTACACCAATTAAAAAAGTAATATTTCCGGCACGTAAAAATGAACCTGTACTTTTCAATTGTGTCGTTCTTAAACCAGCCTCAAGTAAAGCATCCGCTAATACTGATCGATCTTGATCTTGAACAATTGCTACAATAAGTTTCATACTAATTCCTCACTTTCTGGATTCTTTTAAAAAATATTTTCTGCTTTCATTACTGTTAAACAATCTTCAATCACATTCTCTAACGATTGGTTTCCATCAATAATATGGATACGTTTCTCTTCTGCTGCAAGAGATAAAAATGCTTCACGAACTGTTTCATGAAAGCCGAGACTCTCCTGATCTAAACGATCGAACTGTCTATTCTCTTTTGCTTGATAAATCCGCTTCAATCCAATTTCGGCAGGGACATCGATTAGTAATGTTAACTCGGGCATATTGCCTTGTACTGCTATGTTATTCAGTTTTTTAACCTTCTCAACAGTCAAACCTCGTGCCACGCCTTGATAGACTAATGAACTATCAACAAAACGATCACATAAGACTAATTTCCCTTGTTCTAACTGGGGTAAAATCACTTCAGTCAAATGCTGTCTCCTTGCAGCAGCATAGAGAAATGCTTCTGTTAAAGGATCCATATTCGTGTGGCGAACATCTAATATTAATTCACGAATTTCTTCAGCGATAATACTTCCATTCCCACCAGGTTCACGCGTTTTATAAACTGAATGTCCTTTTCGATCTATATAATCAAAAACTGCTTGAATGACTGACGTCTTTCCTGAGCCATCAGGCCCTTCAAAAGACACAAATTTTCCTCTAGTCATAATATTCCTTTCTTATAATTCACGTCGCCCTTCGATTGCACGAAATAATGTCATTTCGTCAGCATATTCAATATCTGAGCCTACAGATAATCCATGTGCTAAACGAGTAACTTTGATACCGGAAGGTTTAATTAAACGTGATAAATATACAGCGGTTGCTTCACCTTCTGATGTCGCATTGGTTGCTATAATGACTTCTTGGACTTGTTCATCAGACAAACGTTTTATAAGTGGAGCAATATTTAAATCATCCGGTCCAGTTCCTTCCATCGGAGACAATACGCCACCTAGAACATGATAATATCCTCGATATTCTTGTAATCTTTCCATTGCCATGACATCACGAGTGTCCTCAACCACTAAAATAACTTCTTTATCCCGAGTATCATCGCTACAAATTATACATGGATCTTGATCTGTAATATTTCCACAAATAGAACAATAAGTCAGATCTCTCTTAGCATTAATAAGGTTTTGAGCAAATTCTAATACCTCTGCTTCAGGCATCTCTAATATATAAAATGCAAGACGAGCAGCAGTTTTCGCACCAATTCCTGGTAATTTTGTGAAACTATTGATTAATTTAGCTATGGGTGCTGGATATTGCACTTAAACGCCCTCTTTCATTAGAATGGTAAATTCATTCCTTGGGTAAAACGACCCATTTGTTTCTCTGTTGCAACATCAACTTGGTGTAACGCATCATTTATTGTTGCGATTACTAAGTCTTGCAACATGTCAATATCATCTAGATCGACTAATGCTTCTTGAATCTCTAAATCAATAATCTCTTTCTTACCAGATACGGTGACGCTAACTAAATTATTAGCATCCGTTGCTTGAAAATTTGTTGCTTCTAATGCCTCTTGTTCTTGTTTTATTTCTTTTTGCATCTTTTGCATCTGTTTCATCATGCCTTGCATATTTCCTAAATTCATACCCTTCATCACTGGGCCTCCTCGCATTTTCATTACAATTATAAGTTACGAACTATTATAGCATACCCCATAAAACGTCTCAAAAAAGAAGTGGGATAATTACTGATATGACGCATCTTTTGAATCTATTTTATTATAAATAACAAATTGCCCCCGAATGATGGGGACAATTATTTAGTCTTTATCATAAACAATATTTATATTTTCTTCGCCAAATAATTCGATTGCTTTAGAAACGAAAGCCGGTTGTTCATTGTCAAATTCCTCTGACATCGGTTGATTTTCAAAAGGATCGTCATTTATTTTATCCATTTTTTCATCCAAAGGCTCCATATTTTCTTTTGCTGTATCAGGAACTACATCTGATTCAGTTGTCTCTTCTTCGCTTGAAGAATGGCGATTATTTTCTGGCGGATGATAATCTGTCAATTCAAGCGGTTGATTATTATTACGTTGCCGTAAAACAATGTAATTTTGTCTAACAGATGACCAATCTTTATCTAATACGACAACTACATGAATAGGTTGTTCAAAAATACGTTCAGCAAGCGATTCAAATTGATTTCTTATTTCTTCATTATTTTGGACTGAACCTGCATAAAGTTCATTATCAAAGCTGATGACTACAAATCCCCCACCTGCTGCACGGACTTGACTATCATTAAATAGGATTCGATCTTGAACAGATAAACGATTCAAAATAATTTTCCAATTTGCTTTCCATTGTGTTATTGCCTCTTTTGTTGCCTGATTTAAGACATAGTAAATATCTTCATGATTCAATTCATATTGTGTTTTAGCTATTTCTGGTCTTTGGCGAGGTGTTAATGGTTTCGTTGATTCTTCTGCATTTACACCCTGATCTGTTGTAGAGATAATTGGTGATTCGTCTCTAAAATCAATTGATTCATTTAATGCTTCAATTTGTTTATTTTGTCCTTCTAATTGACTTTTTAAAAACGCAATTTGTTCTTTTAAATTTCCTATTTCCTCTTCCGTTTGTGCAACATGCTGCGACGTAGGAGTACTTTGATTCTGCACTGGAGGTGTTGCATTTGCTAATTGAATCGTAACAACTTCCACATATAAGTCTGGTTGATTGGAAAATCTCATATTCTGTTGCGCCTGATTCAATTGATTAATCGTCTCATAATAAAAATCAGATTCTATTTCCTGAACTAATGGCTGCAACTCTTCTTGATTAAGCAATGTATAGTTTTGATTTGTATGCATTGTTAATAAAATATCACGGATAAATAGAATTAATTCTTCTATAAAGCGACTTGCTTGTTTTCCCTCAGTGAATTGCTGACGAACAATTTCCAAGGCTTTCCCACCGTCTTGTTGCTTGAGTGCTAGTAAATATTGGACAAATTCAACTTGACTAAGACTTCCGGATACACTTAGAGCTGTCTCTACCGTCAATTCTTCACTATTCACAGATAATGCTTGATCTAATAAACCTAGCGCATCACGTAAGCCTCCATTAGCAGCACGTGCTATAAGAAAAAGGGCTTCCTCTTGATATTTCACATCATCTGCTTCTAAAACTTCGGTTAATCGCTGTACGATAGCTTGCTCAGAAATACGGCGGAAATCATATCTTTGTGTTCGACTAATAATCGTCGCAGGTATTTTATGCGGTTCAGTTGTTGCTAAAATAAAAATAACATTGGGTGGTGGTTCTTCTAATGTCTTTAAAAGAGCATTAAATGCACCGGTCGTTAACATATGGACTTCGTCTATAATATATACCTTATAAGTTGCTTGAGTGGCAGCATAACGGACATTCTCCCGTAAATCACGGATTTCTTCTACACCATTATTACTTGCTGCATCAATCTCATTGACGTCACTTAATTGCCCCGCATTAATTAATTGACAAATTTCACATTCATTGCATGGATTTCCGTCTTTTTCATTAGGACAGTTCACTGCCTTTGCTAAAATTTTTGCAGCACTGGTTTTTCCAGTTCCACGAGGTCCAGTAAATAAATAAGCATGGCTTAATTGATGATTGCTGACAGCATTTTTTAAGGTTTGAACAATCAAGTCCTGTCCGACTAATTCATCAAATGTTTGTGGACGCCATACACGATATAAAGCTTGATAACTCATATTTACCTCCTCTTTCATTACTCATTATTGTAGCATGAAATCAAATCAAACACACTGTTAATTCGTTGCCGTCAATCGATTAAATTCAGCCATTGATTCAAAATACAATGACCATAAATCATCCACTGTTTCAACAAAGTATTCGATTAAAGATTCAGTCTCTAACAACATAGGATTTTCTTTGTCAATCACTCTTCCTATTTGGAAGTCAGCCCCCTTTACTTCTTCTAATCTTTCAAGTCCTTTTTCAAGATTTGTTTCATTTAACGCGAAATAATCCGGTCCAAAATGTGCTGTCATTATCTTCATATCTTCTGGTAAAGATAATAAATTTTGTTTCCTTAAAAATTGAGCCATTGATTCTTTTTCGAGTAAATGAAATTGAAAACATAACATGATATATAAAAAGTTACTATTGATACCAATTTCAAAATGTGGATATTTTTTATAACCACGATTATCCCCGCCTAATGCTACCCATGTATGGCGCAAAGGTTTCACCTTTCTTTGAATGTGTTTTGCAATATAGATAGGTAATTCTGTGCGATATGCTTCTTGAATGTGTCTAGCCAAATAACGTCCATAAAATCGAAAAGGAGGTTGAATTTCGCGTCGAACAATAGGCATTTGTTCCTCAAGCGAGTGAATATCAAAAACTTCGAATGCTTGTCTTGTAAATATCTTTTCTGACATATTATCGTCCCCTTTCCAATTTTTATTCTTTAATTGAATCAGAATCTGTTATTTTTCGTATGATTTTTGCAGGAACTCCAGCTACTAATGAATTTTCGGGAATATCTGTTGTAACAACGGACCCCGCAGCTATCACACAATTATCACCAATTTGAACACCTGGCATTACAGAAACATTTGCGCCAAACCAACAATTATCACCGACAGTAATTGGCAAAGCTTGTTCTAACCCTTTATTACGTGATTTCACATCTAACGGATGACTTGCTGTATAAAAGCCGGTAAAGGGACCGATAAAACAATGATTCCCTATTGTAATCTCTGCACCATCCATAAAATAACATGATAAATTTACAAAAACATTTGAACCAAATTTAATATTATAGCCATAATCACAATAAAAAGGCGCACTAATATCAACATCTTTGAC
The DNA here is from genome assembly GCA_043424535.1 of Aerococcaceae bacterium. Classification (GTDB taxonomy): domain Bacteria; phylum Bacillota; class Bacilli; order Lactobacillales; family Aerococcaceae; genus DSM-111022. The sequence goes on along the minus strand of JBHWOV010000082.1, from coordinate 6,256 downwards.
TTCATAACCTAATAGGTCATATAAAATTTTATTTTTATTTGTCGTGTCCGTGGGCTCCAATTGATTAAATTGATGGTATAGTACTTGAGCTTTTAATCGCTCTTCTACTAGTTGTGAATCGTAATTCGCATCATACCACTGACCAGCCAGCATTTTTCCTCTCTCTAACATGAAATCACCTCTCCAATATCATACCATGATTCACTACAATTTATTTCTTTTAATATGATACAATAGCCAATTCTTGCTTCACTTATAGTAAAATTTTGATATAATAAGATGAGTGACTTTAAGGTCAAATGATCCAGTTTTTTACAATATTAATATTGAGGAGTCTATTATGAAAAAATATTTAATTATCTTAGTTGGATTGTTCGTATTATCGGGTTGTAAAGATGAAAGACCGACTATTGATGTCAATTCAGATCAAAATGAAAGTAGTAATTCAGTTGAATCAAAGACATCTAATGAGTCATCAGATATTTCATCTAATGAAGATAAAATAGTTCAAGCGATTGAAGAAATGTTTCAAGAAGAATTAGAGCTTGAGCTTGTAGAAATTCAAACTTCCGATGATGAGTCAACAGAAGCAATTCCTGAGCCACATAAAGAATATAAAATTATTCCTATTGACGAAGATTATAAACAATCATTATTAGATAGTGTTTATCGCATTCATAATGGAACAGCTTCTCCTGGAGAACGTGATATTATTCGTACAATTTTTGATAATGTAAAAGAAATCGCAAGTAATCTAGATACTGACAATAACGCTGTATCATTTGAGTTTAGAAACGCAGAGGATGAACCAATTGTTATTGCAAAATCGACTCGAGACGAAGATTTCATTCAGTATGATTTTGATTATCAAGTAGAGCCTAATCCTACAGAAGACGCAGAAGCTCCTACTGAAATTCCGGAAGAAAATGTTGAACCAAGTACCGATACTTTTATTCCTCAGCCTAGTGCTCCAAGTGGTTGGCAAAATTCAGAGAATAATGAATCTTCGACCAATAATGAAGAATCAACCGATAATGATAATAATGACTAAAAATAATGCGCCCCCTTCATAAAGGAGGCGCGATTTTTTTGAAAATAAAAAGGCACATGGCTTTGTCGCTTAGGGCTGCTACCTTCCAGTCCTGACCCGATTCACGACGCTACCATTGCCTCGATAAATAGTTTAACAAATTTCAGAATAAATAACAAGCTCGATTATCAAATGATTATGTTATCAACCATTTAACATAATAATCTCTTCAGAAGATACAAATTATCCACAGATTCTTACTTATTCAGTAAACTTATCCACAGATTTGTGCATAAGTTTCTTGTTTTTCCGCTTTTTCCGTAATTGTCTAAAGAATTGGGTTAATTTATCACTACATTGATCCTCAAAAACCCCTTCAATAATTTGTGTCTGATGATTGAAGCGTTGATCCATCAATAAATTCATTAATGTTCCAGCACATCCTGCTTTAGGATCTCTTGCACCATAGACGACCGTTTGAATGCGTGAATTGATAATCGCTCCAGCACACATAACGCAAGGCTCTAGGGTAACATACAATGTGGCGCCTTCTAAACGCCACGCTTGTAAATTTTTATTTGCCATTTCAATAGCTATCATTTCTGCATGTGCTAAGGCGCGATGTTGAGTTTCACGTAAATTATAGCCTTCCCCAATTATTTCACCTTGGTAAACTAGTACCGCTCCAATCGGAACTTCCCCCAATTGTTCTGCTTGATCCGCAAGTGATAAGGCTTTTTTCATCCAATATTCATGAATTTCTTTTTCCTGATGAGTTAATTCTCCAATATGTTGAATCATACTGTCTTCTGGCATTATTTCCTCCAAAAAAATATTGATAAGCCTAGAAGACTTATCAATAATGTTGATTAATTATTAAAAATATCTGCTACTTTTTCAGTCGCTTGGCTTGTTTTATCTTTTGCTGTATTGATTAAAGAACTTAATGTATCTTGTGCAGAATCAGCTGCATCATTTGCTGTATCCGCTAAGTTCACTAATGTTGTAATTTCTGCATCAGATAAATTATCCACTGCATTAACTAAAGCATCTGAACCATTTAATTTATGACGCACATAAAACTTAGCTTTTTCACGATTAATCATACCTTCAACGCGTCCACGAGCTTCATCGCTAAAGTATAAGTAGGCTGCTGTTCCAGCTACTGCTACTGTCGCTCCTAATAAAAATAATCCTACTGTTCTTCCTGTATTTTGTTTACTCATTTCCATCACTCCTCATTTTCATGTAAATTCATTATACCAAACATCACTATTGGTTTCGAGAAAAATGCGATACATTCATTAAAAAATAAACAAATTGCGTTTAATTTTAAAAGATTAAACGCAATTTGTTAAATTTACATTATTTATTTTGTTCGATTATTAATATTGATAGACCCTTGACGACCACCGATAGTGATTTCATCCCCTAGTTCGATTTTACCACTTAGCATCATCTCACTTAGCGTGTCTTCAATTTGTTTTTGGATAGCTCGACGTATTGGACGAGCTCCGTATTCTGGATCAAATCCAGCATCTGCAATAATATCAACAGCAGTATCTGTAACACGAGCGCTGATTTCCAATTCACTTAAGCGATTAATTATCTCTTGCGTTTGCAATTTAACAATTTCACGAATTTGTTCTTTTGATAATGAATGGAATACCACAATCTCATCAATACGATTGATGAATTCCGGTCTGAATGCTAATTTAACTTCTTCACGAATCCGTTTTTCCATCGCGTCGAAATCATTTGAATAATCTACTGCTCCAAACCCGACAGATTTTTCATCTCTAATAGCAGTAGCTCCAAGATTTGAAGTCATAATGATAATTGTATTTCTAAAATCTACACGACGCCCTTTACCATCTGTTAAATGTCCGTCATCAAAGACTTGTAGAAGAATATTAAAAACATCAGGATGTGCTTTTTCTACTTCATCAAGCAAGATAACACTATAAGGTTTTTGACGAACTAATTCGGTTAATTGACCTGCTTCATCATAGCCTACATATCCCGGTGGTGAACCAACTAGACGAGAAACTGAATGTTTCTCCATATATTCTGACATATCTACACGAATCATATTGTCTTCACTACCAAACATCGTATCAGCTAAAGCTTTCGCTAATTCGGTTTTCCCAACTCCTGTTGGACCCAAGAATAAGAATGACCCTATTGGTCGTTTTGGATTTTTCAACCCACTATATGCGCGTCTAATAGCGCGTGAGACGACTGATACTGCTTCGTCTTGACCTATAATTCTTTCATGCAATTCTTCTTCAAGATGAATGAGACGTTGAGATTCTGCCATCGTCATTTGTTGAACTGGAATTCCAGTTGATTGAGCCAATACTTCAGCTACATCATCATCTGTCACAACGAGTGTATTTTCTTCTTTTTTAGCGTCAGATTCTCGTTGTTTTTCTAATTTACCTTCTACTTCTTTTTCTTCAATTCGCACTTCGGATGCACGTTCAAAGTCACGATCTAAAATAGCTTTTTCTTTTTGATTAGCTAATTCAGCAAGTTGTTTTTCCAATGCATTCGTTATGGAACTTTCTGTCGTTTCATCAATGCGAACTTTTGCTGCTGCTTCATCAATTAAATCAATAGCTTTATCAGGCAAACGGCGGTCAGTGATATAACGAGCACTTAATTTTACAGCTGATTTTACCGCTTCATCAGTGATCTCAACTTGATGATGTTCTTCATAACGATCTTTGATTCCAGCAATAATTTGTAATGTTTCGTCCTGTGTAGGTTCATCAATCATCACACGCGAGAATCTTCTTTCCAGTGCTGCATCTTTTTCAATATATTTTTGATATTCATCTAAAGTTGTTGCACCAATCACTTGAATTTCACCACGAGCTAATGCTGGTTTTAAAATATTTGAGGCATCAATCGCACCTTCTGCGCCACCAGCACCAATAAGTGTATGCAATTCATCAATAAATACAATAACATTACCATCTTCTTGCAATTCTTCGATAATTTTTTTCATGCGCTCTTCAAATTCACCGCGGTATTTTGTCCCTGCAACTAATGATGATATATCTAACATCATTAATCGTTTATTGGCGATATCTTCTGGAATTTCGCCTTGGACCATTTGAACTGCTAGACCTTCTGCCACTGCAGTTTTACCAACGCCTGGTTCACCAATGAGTACTGGATTATTTTTAGTCCTGCGGCTAATAATTTGAATAATGCGACGAATTTCTTCATCTCGACCAATAACTGGATCTAATTTATCATTTTTTGCTAATTCAGTTAAATCTCTTGATACTGAGTCAAGAGTAGGAGTTAAGCTATTCGTTTCAGACTTGTCGTTTGATCTAGCAGAACGACGACGAGAAGCATTTCCTGCCATTTTTTCATTTTGCTGACGACCAAGCATATCATAAATAGCTTGTCTCAATTCATTTAAATTGACTCCAGCATTTTTTAATAAAGCTGTCGCATAAATTTCTTCATTTAACATTCCTAATAATAAATGCTCTGTACCTACTTTTGAAGCACCCATTTTTTTAGCATCAGTAGATGCATTCATAATAATTTTCTTGGACCGTGGTGAATAAGGAATCACAATATCACCATGCGTTCTAGGCTGTACTATTGCACCTTGAATTGCTTCAAATTCAACAATCAGTCTTTCGTAGCTTGCGCCAAAATCACGCAAAACTTTACCCGCTATTCCATGTTCTTCAAGTGCTAAACCAAACAATATATGTTCGGTTCCCACGGCATTATTTCTCAAATAATAGGCTTGTTCTGCTGCATATAACATTGCTTGACGCGCGCTATTTGTAAATAATTCTTCAAACATAAACTCACCTCTTAATTTATTCTTAGTTGTTCAAATGCTTTCTTCAATAAATAAGTCCGAACCTCAGAAGCATACTCTGTAATAGGTTCTAATGTTTCATTACTTATAAGTGTTTGGAGTAGTCGACCTTCTCTTTCGGACATGACTTCATCTTTAATCATCGTATTGATCATATTATGAGCAAATTTGTCACTAACATTTTCATCTAATAACTCAATCATTCGATCAATATAATCTACTTCATCCACAAGCTGTATTTTAAAAATACGAATATAACCACCGCCACCACGTTTACTTTCAACTTGGTAGCCATGCGCTTGGGTAAAACGAGTATTTATTACATAATTTACTTGGGAAGGTACACAATCAAATCGCTCCGCAATATCGCTTCGCTTAATTTCAATCTGTTCATTATCATTTAAGAAACGTTTGAGATAAGATTCAATAATGTCTGACATGTTGCGTTTTGCCATTTAGACCCTCCTTTATTTCATTGACTATTCTTGACCAATGTTTGTTTTTAAAAAGGTCGATAAATACTTATCTGACCTTCTTTGACTATTATACCAAGATATTAAATTAAAAGCAATCAATCTGATTATTGATTTTCATATCATTTAAATAATTGAACCAAAATTGATCCCTTTAAAGTTCAAGCAAATGAACCGATTACGAAGAAGCTTTGACACCATTATGGAATACTTCAGTGACATCGTCATCATCTTCAAGTGCATCGATGATATTTTCTAATGTTTGATAATCTTCTTCAGATAATGGTATTTCATTTTGTGGAATCATTGACAATTCTGCGGTACTTAATTCATAACCTTCTTCTTCTAAGGCATCACGCACAGAAGCAAAGTCTTGTGATTGTGTATAAATTTCAAATACTTCATCACTAACTTCTAACTCATCTCCACCCGCTTCTAAGACGCTCATTAACATTTCATCTTCGGAAACATCCAAACCTTCACGTTCAATAGCGATATAACCTTTTCGTTCGAACATATAAGAAACTGAGCCCATTTCACCGATATTGCCACCATTTTTGTTATAACAAACGCGGACATTTGTTTGAGTTCGATTTCTATTATCTGTGAGTGCTTGAGCTAAAATACCAACTCCATTTGGGCCATACCCTTCATACATTACTTCCTCAAAGTTTTCACCATCTGCTGAAGAAGTCGCTTTATCAATCGCTCTTTTAACATTATCATTGGGCATATTTTGGGCTTTAGCACGGTCCATGGCTAATCGCAATGCAGGATTCGTATCAGGATCGCCTCCGCCTTGTTTAGCAGCTACATATATTTCACGAGATAATTTTTGAAAAATTTTACCTCTTTTGGCATCTTGTGCACCTTTTCTTTGTTTAATATTATTCCATT
>JBHWOV010000081.1:0-3997 GCA_043424535.1 Aerococcaceae bacterium | reverse complement strand
GGTGTAGGTTTCTATCATTATATTATCTTAACGTTCTGGAGTTTCTGGAATTTCAATTTCACCAGCAATAATTTTTTCTTTATATTCTTGAATTTTAGCTAAAACATCTTCAGATAATTGGCCGTCCGTAATATCGACACCACCATCTTCTAAACCATAGACCATGTCATTCGCTTCAAAGCCGTTTTGGTTTACACCTTCAGCGAATTCGATAATGCCATTGCCTACTTCTTTAAGAGTGGAAGTGAGTGTTAGATGACGCTCTTCCCCATCTACCGTCACAATACCTTCTTCTTCTTGATCACGGTCAACTCCAATTACCCAAATGTTTTTTGATGGGTCATTTGAAACTAAGTCTTTCGCTTCAGAGAAAACGCCATTACCCGTATCGCCAGATGCATGGAAAATAATGTCTGCATTATTAGCATACATCGCTGCTGCTATTTGTTTTCCTTGAGCAGCATCACCAAAGCTACCAGCATATTCAACTATAATTTGAATATCAGGATTGACTGCTTTTACACCCTCAACAAAACCAGCTTCAAAACGGTCAATAATGACACCCTCAACACCGCCAACGAAACCAACATGATTGGTTTCTGTAGTCATTGCGGCCGCAACCCCTGCTAAAAATGCTGCCTCATGGTCTTTGAAGCCAATCGTTGCGACATTGTCCACATCACTTTGTCCATCGACAATGACAAATTGTTCATCTGGGAATTGTTGTGCCAATTGATTAATGGCAGGTTCTAATTTATAGCCAATTCCAAAAATCAAATCAAAATCTGCTTGCATCGCAGTGTTTAAATTATTGATAAAATCAGAATCACTGTCTGATTGAATATAATCATATCCATTACTGCCGCGCTCTAGTCCATTTTCTTCACCATATTGTTGGATACCTTCCCAAGCGCTTTGGTTAAATGACTTATCATCAACACCACCAATATCAGTCACCATAACGACACTACTTACATCTTCTGCTTGTACACCGGTAAAAGTTGTCGCTAATGCTCCTAATAACGTTGCTCCAGCCAATGTGTAATTTAACCATTTATTTTTCTTCATTCTGCAATGCCTCCTATAATATTATCTACTCACAGGTAGATATTAATTCTTTTGCAATGTGCTAAACAGAGTTTATGTGAATTTTTAGTGAAAGTCAATACTTCTTCGACATTTTTTGAAAACGTTATCTATTCATTCGCATAGAAAAGCTGAGTGTAATAAGGTTGATTGGAAGTATCAAAGCTAACTCCTACCCCTAAATAAGTGACGTCGGTTAATAAAACATTTTCTCGATGTCCTTCAGAATTCATCAATCCTTGATGGGCATAAATACTACTTTTTTGACCAAAGGCAAGATTCTCAGCTGCTAATGTAAATTGAATATTATCTTGAGCGAGACGATCAAAAGGAGAGGCGCCTTCTAAATTGACATGATTAAAATACTGATTTTCTGCCATATCACGACTATGATTATAAGCAGTATTCGCTGCATCTTGCGACCATTCTAAAATTGACAGTTCTCTCTGCTTACGTTCTGCATTGACGATATCAAATAATTGTTGATCAAAAGCATCACTCAATTCAAGTGAGGGATTACCATAGAGCTGATCAAATTGAATCTCCAAAGCATCATCGATAATTTGGACTGCAGTAACGATATTTCCTTGAAATTTATCATAAAAAAGAGTCATAAATTGATTATTCATCCAATAAACATCATATTCTTCATTACTCGTTATAAGATAATGCGTATTTCCTTTTTCAATATATTCTAGTGGTGAACCTAGTTTTTCTCTGACTTCTTGTTGAGTCGTTCCATAACTTATACCATAGGGGAGTTGAAAAATAGCTTGATTGGTATAAAGACCGCTCACTTGGTCGGTCGAATCATACATAACCATCATAAAGTCTGAATAATCATGATGGTAAGTTGTCCAATTAAAACGATATTCATTCAAAGATTCTGCTTGTGGTGAATGAATATATTCTACCTTTTCTCGGGACTTCCCTAATTGAATGCCTCCTACCACGATTCGCTCTTCTTCGTCAATGATCGATGAACGTGGTTGAGACTCAATCGCTGGCAATCTTTTTGAGTCGTACTGAAGCGATTCATTGGTCTGATTAATCAGTTGCTGGGTCCATTGATCGAATGTGGGACTCCACAAGGGATAAGCCATTATAATCCCGATGATGACCAAGAACTTCATAATGTTTCTTTTCATATCTCTCCTCCGACACATTATTATTTGTCATTATCAATATACCTTAAAATTATTATTTATCTATCTATTCAATGTTAAGAATTGATGACTTTACAAAAAATGCTCTCAAAGTAATAAAAACACTTAAACTTTGAGAGCTTTCTTAATTTTTATCGAATCATTTGACTGAAAATAATTGACCTCAATATTCTTACGGATATATATTTTTACTCATCAATGAGTACTTTTCTTGGTTTACTACCATCAGCTTCAGAAACAAATCCCATCGCTTCTAAATCATCCACCAAACGCGCTGCACGATTATAACCAATACGGTAAACCCGTTGCAATTGACTGATACTGATCGTATCCATTGTTTTAATCATTTCTACTGCCTCTTCAAAATACTCATCTTCAGAAGCGTCAGCCATTTCCATTGCTTCTTCTGTGACGATCATTGACTCATCATATTCTGCATCCCGTTGATCTTTAATAAAATCTGTGATGCGTTCAACTTCAGAATCTGAAATATAAGCACCTTGAACACGGACAGGTTTATTTAAGCCCATCGGTTGAAATAGCATATCACCGCGACCTAATAATTTTTCAGCGCCTACAGAATCTAAAATGGTTCGTGAATCAGTTCCACTAGATACCGCAAAGGCTAATCGAGAAGGAACATTGGCCTTAATAATACCGGTAATAACATCGACTGATGGTCTCTGTGTCGCTATAATCATGTGAATACCAGCTGCCCGAGCCATCTGGGCTAGACGAATGATTGCCGTTTCAACTTCATTGCTTGCGACTAACATCAAGTCAGCTAATTCATCAATGAACACCACAATTTTTGGTAATAATTCATATTGTTCATTGCCTTCAGCATTCACTTGTTTAATATAGTCATTGTAGCCATCAATATTTCTAACAGAGGTAGCCGCAAATAATTCATAGCGCCGTTCCATCTCTTCAACCACATTATTTAAGGCTTTCGCTGCTTTTCGTGGATTTGTGACGACAGGTGATAATAAATGGGGAAGATCATTATACATCGTCAATTCAACTTTTTTAGGATCAATCATCAAAAACTTCACTTCTTCAGGTTTAGCTTTCATTAATAATGATACGATAATCACATTCATCCCCACTGATTTACCACTACCTGTTGCTCCGGCAATTAATAAATGGGGCATTTTACTTAAATCAGCTAAACAAACAGTTCCAGAAACGTCTCTTCCCAATGGTACTTCTAATATTTTATCACTATTTAATGCTGGATCGATCACTTCCCAAAATGACACGGGGCTTACTTGTGTATTAGGTACTTCAATCCCAATGAGAGATTTACCAGGAATTGGTGCTTCAATTCGCACATCCCGTGCTGCCAATGCCAGTGCAATATCATCTGAGAGAGAGACAATTTTGCTGACCTTAACCCCTATCGCCGGTTCAATCTCATATTTGGTTACGGCAGGTCCTAAATTGGCCTTCACCACAGTAGCATCGACACCAAAACTTTCAAAAGTCATTTCTAATTTATCGATATTTTCATTAATTCTTTCATATTCTTCTGACTGATCAACTGGTGGGATTTTAGTTAATAAACTTTTTGGTGGTAATTGATATTTTCCAGTAGCTTTTTTTCTTTTCTTTTCTGATTTAGGTATAGTTGAACTACTCTGCTCCGCTGATACCAATGTATTTTCCAAATGATCATCTGTTAAATGATTCGATTGACTTGCTTGTTCTTGCCAGTGACTAGCTTCTTGATTAAATTCAAGATG
>JBHWOV010000080.1:0-4193 GCA_043424535.1 Aerococcaceae bacterium | reverse complement strand
GTTGTATAGGTGGTACCACGTTGAGACGTCCTGTAACGAATTGTTACGGGACGTTTTTTAGTTAGGAGAAGAAAATGCAGAAATTAAAAGGTACAGAGGATATTCTTCCTCAAAATAGCTATTTGTGGCAATATGTTGAAGACATTGCCCGTGATGTATTTGAACGTTATCATTTTAGCGAGATACGAACACCATTAATTGAGTCATTTGATTTATTTTCTCGATCAGTTGGTGATACAACGGATATTGTTTCTAAAGAAATGTATGATTTCTATGATAAGGGCGATCGTCATATCGCATTACGCCCTGAGGGAACAGCGAGTGTCGTGCGTGCTTTTGTTGAAAATAAATTATTTGGACCAGAATTTCCCAAACCACTCAAGCTCTACTATATAGGCCCTATGTTTCGCTATGAACGTCCCCAAGCCGGACGGAGTCGTCAGTTTCATCAAATTGGTATGGAAGTGTTTGGTAGTGAAAATCCAGCGACAGATGTCGAGGGAATTGCCTTAGCATGGGACTTTTTCAAAGAACTGGGCTTGAAGAATTTAACGATTCATTTAAATTCTTTAGGAACAAATGAAGAAAGAGCAAATTATCGCGAGGCATTGATTCAATATTTTGAACCACATTTTGACCAATTAAGTGAAGATTCAAAACGTCGTCTACACGATAATCCACTTCGAGTATTGGATAGCAAAGATAAAGGCGATCAAGCATTAGTTGAAAATGCACCCGTCATTTTGGATTATTTAGGCGATGATAGTCGCCATCATTTTGAAGAAGTGCAATCGATGCTTGAAATGTTGGACATTCCATTTAAGGTTGACCCAAGTATTGTGCGAGGGCTAGATTATTATCAACATACAATTTTTGAAATTATCGTCGATGATGATACCATCGGAGCGCAATCTACCGTTTGTGGTGGAGGTCGTTATGATGGACTGGTTGAACAAATTGGTGGCCCGCAAACGCCAGGCTTTGGTTTCGGCTTAGGGATTGAGCGCTTATTAATTTTGCTAATAGAACAAGAAGTAGAATTGCCTGAATATGAAGGGGTAGATGTGTTCGTCACCGTCATGGGGGATGAAGGTAATCATTTAGCCCAAGAAATTGTACAATATGCACGTCATCATGACTTAATTGCTGAGCGCGACTTTTTAGGCCGGAGTATGAAATCACAATATAAGACAGCGGATAAATATCAAGCCGATATTGTGATTACCATTGGCTCGAATGAAGTTGAAAATCGCGTCGTCACACTCAAAGGTCAAAACATGAAAAATAATAAACAATTGGAAGTATCTGTCGATGAATTGGCGCAAAATTTCTTTGGACTTTATCGCCAATTGACTGCTGATACAAGTGTTATCGATGAATTTTTTAAAGGAGAGTAAAAATGTCAAAAAGAACAACTTATGCTGGGTTAGTAAATGAAGAACTGGTTGGTCAAGAAATTACCTTAAAAGGTTGGGTACAAAAACGCCGCGATTTAGGTGGTGTCATCTTTATCGATTTACGCGACCGCGAAGGTTTTTGTCAAGTCGTCTTTAATCGTCAACATATTCCAGAACAAATGGAAGAAGCCGATCATTTACGAAGCGAATATGTTATTAAAGTGACAGGAATTTTAGAACAACGTGATCCAGAATCAGTGAACCCAAAAATTCCAACCGGGGAAGTAGAATTAGTCGCAACAAAATTAACAACACTTGCGAAAAGTAAAACACCTCCCATCTATATTGAAGGGGATAATAAAACCGATGAAGAATTACGTTTACGCTATCGTTATTTAGATTTACGTCGTCCTGATATGTTTAACAATTTAAGATTGCGTCATCAAGTCACATCAGCGATTCGTAATTATTTAAATAAATTAGACTTTATCGATGTGGAAACGCCTTTCTTAAATAAATCAACACCAGAAGGTGCGAGAGATTTCTTAGTACCAACACGTCGTGAGCCGAATAGTTTCTACGCATTGCCACAATCACCGCAAATCTACAAGCAATTATTGATGGGTGCTGGTTATGACCGTTATTATCAAATTGTACGTTGTTTCCGTGATGAAGATTTACGTGGCGACCGTCAACCAGAATTTACACAAGTCGATTTAGAAACGAGCTTTTTAACACAAGAAGAAATTCAATCTCTTGTCGAAGACATGTTAAAAAACGTTGTTTATCAAGTTCGTGGTGAAAAAATTACAGAAGCTTTTCCAACAATGACTTATGCAGAAGCAATGTCAAAATATGGTTCAGATAAGCCGGATATTCGTTTTGGGCTTGAATTTAAAGATATTTCTAATTTTGCGACAACAACTGAATTCGGTGTCTTCCGTAATGCAGTGGATGCAGGTGGACAAGTTAAAGCGATTAATCTTAAAGGCCTGGCTGATGAATATACACGTAAAACAGCCGATGGTTTATTAGAAGTTGTCAAACCTTTTGGTGCAAAAGGTCTTGCTTGGACTAAAATTACAGAAGATGGCTTCAATGGACCAATCGCTAAGTTTTTATCTGATGATTATGATGAATTAGTCGGCTTACTTGATGGTGAAGTAGGAGATATTATCTTCTTCATGGCGGACAATGAAAAAGTTGTTGCCGATGCTTTAGGTGCATTAAGAACACATTTAGGTGAAGTTCATGAGCTGTATGATACAAAAGAATTAGCCTTTGTATGGGTCACTGACTTCCCGCTATTAGAATATGATGAAGACGAAAAACGTTATGTCGCTATGCACCATCCATTCACGGCTGTTCAAGATAATGATTTATCCGTCTTAAAAGAACGTCCAGAAGAAGCGCTCGCTCAAGCTTATGACATTGTATTAAATGGCTATGAAATTGGTGGTGGATCAATTCGTATTCATACTCGAGAAATGCAAGATGAAATGTTCCAGCTATTAGGATTTACTGAACAAGAGGCATACAATCAATTTGGATTTTTATTGGATGCATTAGAATACGGCTTCCCACCACATGGTGGTTTGGCATTAGGATTAGACCGTCTAGTGATGATTCTTGCTGAGGAACCAAATATCCGCGAGGTCATTGCTTTCCCTAAAACAGGTAGTGGTATGGACTTAATGTCTGAAGCACCAAGTGCAGTAGCGAAAGACCAATTAAGAGAATTAAATTTAGCAGTTAAACAACCTCGTAAAAGTAAAAAATAAGTATCCGTCATTTATGAAAGGAGACGAACAATGTTAATTGGTTCGCATGTTTCACTGAGCGGTAAAGAAATGTTGCTTGGATCGGCGAAAGAAGCATCTAGCTATGGTAGTTCTGTATTCATGGTCTATACTGGTGCACCACAAAATACACGCCGTAAAGACATTGAATTATTTAAACGCGATGAGGCAAAAGCCTTTATGCAGGAACATGATTTAGCCTTTTTTACGGTTCATGCGCCTTATATTGTTAATCTAGCGAATACTACAAAAGAAGGTTATCATGAATTTGCGATTGAATTTCTTCAACAAGAAATTCAGCGCGTCGAATATTTAGGAGCGACCCAAATAACTTTTCATCCAGGTTCTCATGTGGGTGCAGGCGCTGATGTCGGTATTCGGCAAATCGTCCACGGTTTAAATGAAGTGTTGAGATCGGATCAAACAGCGCAAATATCTTTAGAAACGATGGCCGGTAAAGGGACTGAAATTGGTCGGTCTTTTGAAGAGTTGGCACGAATTATTGACGGTGTTACGCATAATGATAAATTAAGTATTACTTTAGACACTTGTCATATTCATGATGCTGGCTATGATGTGGTAGATGATTTGGATGGAACCTTGACAGCTTTTGATAAAATTATTGGTCTGGACCGACTTAAAGTCATACATATCAATGATTCAAAAAATGAACGTGGTAGTCATAAAGACCGTCATGCAAATATTGGACAAGGAAATATTGGTTTTGACGCATTAAATCGAATTGTGCATTTATCTGAATTTTCTGACCTACCGAAATTGTTAGAAACACCATGGGTTCCCATTGAAGAGGGAAGCAAGGTGAAACTACCGCCATATCAATTTGAAATTGACATGTTTAAAAAGCAAAGATTCAATCCGAATTTGATGCAAGATATTTTAAATCAAGAAGCGTAAGTACATTAAAAATTTAAAAAGCCGTCCAACAGTCTGTTAAAACGGCTCTATGTCAAATAATGTTGATGGAGCTTTTGACGAC
>JBHWOV010000079.1:0-14788 GCA_043424535.1 Aerococcaceae bacterium | reverse complement strand
TTTGTATAGTGTATTTTTTAAAATAATGATTTCGCTTTTTATAAAGTAGTTTTATATTGTGTAGTATTTAAAATTTAGCAAAGAGATGGAAGGTGTAGTATGGAAAAGAATAAATTATCAGCGATTAATTATTCGACTTGGACTCTTAAAGCCTTGACGCCTGTGACTATCCATGGGAGTAATTCCGAGAAAGCAGAGCTGAGAACCCAAACATTGAATGGTTTAATGCGATATTGGTATCGCGTTTTGCAGGATCAGCCGGATAGTAAAGAAACATTTATAGAAGAGAACAATATATTTGGCTCTGCAAGTAATCCTGCTTCCAAGTCTAAGTTATGGATTCAAAGTTTGAATCGGGAGCCGTTAAAATCGAGCAAAATATTCCGTCCTTCTTCAACAAGAAATTTTAAAGTGGATGCTTACAGAGAAGGGATTGAATGGCAGATTCAATTATCTCAAAGTAAATTGCATGAAGATGTGTTGAAAAAAGGAGAAGCGGTTTTTAAATTAGCCGTTCTCTTAGGAGGAATGGGGCAACGTGGAAGACATGGAGCAAGCGCCTTTGTCATTAAAGAACTAAGTAAAGATATTACTTCCATTCGAGATTATATTGGGCAAGTTGTGAATAATATTAGAATAATTTCTAATGTAAAAATATCAGGAAAACCGAAAAATTATCCTACAATTATTTATCGAAAAAATAAATGTCATGCCCCTATCTATTGGAATCAGACGATCATATTTGAAGAAGTGAGACATAAAGATATTAATGGGATACTTGAAGCTATTCGAGAAGCAACACATCGAAATGACGGACGCTATAAAGGGGTTTTAGGAGCAAGTCAACCTCGCTTCCCTTCCCCATTACATACTTCTGTTTATCAATTGAAAAATAGTTATATTGTTACAGTAACTGAGGTTGTCAATCAAAGGAATAATTCTAATAAAGAATATTATGAAGCGTCAAGAGATTTTTATATAGATACTTTGGCACAAGAATTGAAGAGGTGAGAAAATGACTCAACATTTACTGATAGTGAGTATCGGTCCTGTACAATCCATGATTGCTTCAGCGAGAAAGGCTGAGGATTTATGGTCAGGCTCTTATTTATTATCAGATCTTATCGGATATACAATGAGAACTTTAGAAAAGAGTGTCGGCCAGGAGCAAGTGACTTGGATTCAACCAGCTAATAATAAAAATGATCCGAAGTCTGATATAGCAAGTAATCCAAACCGTTTCACTTGTATCATCAAAGATTATAACGAAGAGTCGTTAAAGGGAAAATTAAATCAATTGGAAGTGGATATTAGGGAATATATTGTATCACTATCGTTAGAAGCAGCAGAGCTGATGGTAGGAACCCAAAATATCACTCCAGAGATTGAACAACAAGTAAGAAATCAAATATATCCATTTTTAGAGATTTTTTGGGCATTTGAACCTTATAGTGAGACAGAAGATTTCACGAAATTACGTACGTTAGTTGAAGGAAACCTTGCATCGGTTAAAAATTCTCGTTTGAATAATTTATCACCCCAGATAGGTCCTGTATGTACTATGTGTGGCCAACAAACAGCTCTTTCTATGATGGTTCCTGATAAAACTTTTGATGAACGGCAACATAAAGAAGCGACAGACAGATTATGGCAAAAAATCTCTAATGATTGGCGACGCCGTGACAACGAATATTTATGTAGTTTATGTACTTTAAAAAGAAGTTTAAGACGGATTAGATTTCAACAGTCAAAAAATTCATTTCCATCCGTTCGAATGTTTGCGAGCCGCGATTTAACTAAAACAGATGATATGGTTGTACGGAGTGAAGAAGAGAATCGCTATTATGGTGTTTTGATGTTTGACGGGGATGATATGGGTCAATGGATGAGTGGTAAAAAATTGGAAACAGTCGAAGGACCTGCCGATTTAGTTGAGATTTCCAAAAAATTAAGTCTTTTTTCCTCTAAAGGCATACAAGAAGCGTTAACTCATCATCCTGATTTTGTTAAAGTAATTTACTCAGGCGGAGATGATGTTTTAGCGATTGGGAGCACATTTGATTTATTAGATTTTACTTATGATATTTACTCATCTTTCCGAAGTAGTGATAAAGGTTTAGATCCTTTAGCAACAGCATCATGTGGATTTGTGATCGCTCCAGAAAAAGCACCATTGCAACAGATTATGGCATATGCGAGGCGTGCAGAATCCCGTGCTAAATCGTTTAATAGTCCCTATTTAAAATATGGAAAAAATGCTTTCTCTATCTTGTTTGTCAGTGGATCAGGTGAACAAAGATTAATTACTCTTCCTTTTACGGTAGATATTAAGGAAAGTACCGAATTACCTGAATGGTTTAGTATTGAAGGAAAAAATCTACTGGAAATGATGAGTGACTGGGCACGAATTATGAATCGATTATCGATTAGTAGAAATTACATTAATCATTTTAGCAAGGCTTTCTTAGGAATGCATTCTCACACAGAACATGAAGAATTATATTTCCAATCAATTGACGAAATTGATATGGTTCGTTCTGAATTATTCCGATTATTACAAAATGAAAAGAATGTTCATGGTAAGGATGAACTCGTGTTGCGCCTAGCAAATGATTTAACATCAATTTACTATATCTATCAAGAGGATTTTATTTCTTATATACATTTCTTAGAAATTCTAGAATATTTTAAGGCGTTTTATGGTAAGGAGGGACAAGATGTATAAATTACATACTCGTGATGCTTTCATGTTTAGAGGCAATGGTTCTTTTACCGCAGGAGAGAATGCTTTTGCACGAGGGGTTTTTCCTCCTAATCCCCAAACTATCTATGGAGCTTTAAGAGGAAATTGGATTGACCATACGGATAACTACTCTGCTTTTTATGCAGGAGATTACCGAGAAATAGTAGGTACGCCTACTGAACATGGCAGTTTACAGCTAAAAGGAATCTATTTAATTAAGAACCAAGAAATTTATATTCCACTGCCTTTAGATAGTCAAGTAATTGAAGGGGCAGATGAAGGATTAAAGGCTCAAGCATTGAAACTAGTGAAGGGGTCTCGACGTCAAAGTGACAATCAACCTTATCGATTAATGGGTCGGGTGCAAGAAAAATCGAAAAGTGCTAATTCTAAATGGATGAAAGCAAAGGATTGGGAAAAATTTATTAATGTTGAACCCATTTCAGTTTATGGTCTCAATCACTTTATTGTTGAAGAAGCAAAGCTTGGTATCGCGAGAGATCCAGATACACGTTCCGCTCGTCTAGGTCTGCTTTATCAAGTTCAAAAATATAAATTCTTAGAAGGAGCAAGTTTAGCCATTGAGGCGACCGAAGTTGATAATTTGTCAGTCTTAAGTATGGGACATAAAGGAACTCTTTGGACCTTGACTAAGGATGATTCTTTATCTGAAGCACTCCATTCTTTCAAAACGAGTGTTAATAAAAGTTTGGATAAAGATAATTATGAATACATTCGTGTCAGCCTTCTGACTCCAGCATTAGCGCGAGAAGAATTATTAAATGAAGAAAAAGAGAAACTTCGTTGGTTTGATTTTCCATATATTGCTCAAGCCAGCCAACGTCCTGAATATATCGGAGGTTGGGATATTGTTAAGAAAGAAGCAAAAGCTCGCTATGCTTGCTTAAGTTCGGGAACGAGTTTTATCTTGTCAAGAAAATCCATGACCACTTCTCCAGAAGAAATTAAAGCGCTCATGGAAAATGTTTATTCAGATGTTCGACAAGAAGAAGGTTATGGCAGAGTCATTATTAGTCCAGTATTTATAGAACAATGAGAGGGGAATAATTATGTCAAATATTGAATCAGAATTAGTTTTATTAAGGAGCTTAAGTCCGCTACATGTCGGATCTGGATCAGAAATCGGTTTAATAGATTTACCCATCCAGCGAGAATCACATAATTTATATCCAAAAATTGATGCCTCATCACTGAAAGGTGCTTTAAGAGAGGTTGCTTATCATCAGATAGAAAGTCGCAATAATCAAACTCAATTTGAAAAAGTCTTTGGAAATAGTCCGGATAACAAGGAAGTCTCACAAGCGAGTGCTTTTATGATTTCTGAAGCGAGAATTTTATTTTTCCCAGTGCAGTCATTAAGAAATGTTTTTACATATGTTACTTGCCCTTATGTATTAAATCGTTTTATCAATGATGCCAAATCTTACGGGATTTCTAGAGATTTTAAAATTGATATGAATATTTTTGAAGATGATCATGTTTATGTTTCAAATAGTCAACTTTTATCAGGAAATAATCAACTGGTATTAAAAGAATTTGCTTATCAAGCCGAAGAAAATGAACATGTTAAAGCGCTCGCAGAAGAGTTTGCTGAAGAATTAAATTTAGGAGTCTTTTTCTCTAAACGATGTGCCGTGGTACCTGATGATGTCTTTTCACAATTTGTTCAATTTTCTACGGATATTTCGACACGGATCAATGTGAATCCAGAAACGGGTACAGTCGAAGAAGGTGCATTATTTAATGAAGAGAATTGTCCAGCAGATTCCATTTTCTATAGTCTGTTTCATTATCGTCAAAGTCGTCTAGCAATGAAAAATAATGAAAAAGTGAAGACTGATATTGAGTTGAATCCAATTCAAGTAAAAGATTATATTCAAGAGGTTATTCCTCCAGTTTTCCAAGTAGGTGGGAATCAAACGATAGGTCGTGGCTTCATTTCAAGACATACAATTAAGGAGGCATAGACAATGCAAGGAATTGAAAATGGGCGTGCAAAATTTGCATATGACTGTGTTCAGAATGTTAATAGTGATCATTTGTCAAATTATTTAACGAATATTCGAAAAATGCCTTCTATGATTCAAATTAATGGTTTAGCTCAAACAATCGCGTTTTATCTATCGAAAAATAAAGAAGGACATGCTCAAATTATTGAACATTTGAGTGCATGGATTTTTAATGATGAGACAAGACAAAGACTCGGTTTAGAAGATAGTGAAAATAATTTACAAAAGCTTGTTATTTCTGTTCCAGGTGATATTTATCATCTTATTACAGTTGAAACTATGGCTTATTTAGATTGGTTAAAACGCTTTGCAACAGCTCGCAATGTCATGAATAAATCATCGGATGGTGATTAGTATGGTAGATAAAATAGTTAATAATCAATTGAATAAAATTTTTCAAAGTAATTACAAAGAAGAAAATTTAGCTTACAGTGTATCTTATCGCTTAGATTTCGATGGGAGAAAGTTTTCTTATCCATCCAGTAGAAATCAATTAAATGAAACGCATCAGCTTCAAAATACTACAATTGAACTCATGTTAAAACAATATCGCCAACAAATACAAAGTTCTCAACTTAGAAGTCGAGTTTTGGAAATTGAGTAGCTAACTAATTATATCAGTGGTCTGGGAT
This sequence comes from Aerococcaceae bacterium, assembly GCA_043424535.1. Lineage (GTDB taxonomy): Bacteria > Bacillota > Bacilli > Lactobacillales > Aerococcaceae > DSM-111022. The sequence goes on along the minus strand of JBHWOV010000079.1, from coordinate 9,383 downwards.
TGGCACATGTGACTGAAACTGGTCTAGATGTTCATTCTATCTATGGAGTGCCTTATCTCAAGGGTTCTGCGATCAAAGGGATGTTCAATGCTTGGTGTTATGCTGCAGGCGTAGAAAAAACAGAGCGTGAACGTATATTTGGCTATAGTGCTGAAAATGAAGTTCAAGACAAGGCATCGTCTTATCAAAGGGAAGTAATTTTTCATGACTGTTTTTTTCCACAAGTGAAATTGATTGATGATATTATGACGCCACATTATGGTCAATATTATCAGAAGCAAAATTTCAGAGAGGACGATACAATTAATCCTCTTAAATTTAAAACCATTTCCTTTCCAAAGTCTGGACAACTTATTTTATCGTTGACCGATCGCTCACGCTTTGACCAATCTGATTTAGATCGATTTTCAATTTGGCTAGGGACGGCTCTAGAGGAATATGGATTAGGTGCTAAGACAGCCTTAGGTTATGGACGGTTTAAGTTGAAATAATTTTGACTAGAGAAGGAATGAATAAACCTTAATATGTTACAGACATTTTATTTAGATTATGAGTGGCAAGAGCAGGTAACGATTGGACCATCTCAGGGCTCACTATTCCATGGTTTATTAATGAATCATTTTGACCAGGATTATGCAGCTCATCTCCATCAAACAAATTTAGCGGAGTTTCGTCAATCCGTCCATCGCTTATCAAAAAATAAAATCCGATGGACACTGACTAGTCTGACTAGTGATGCGAACAAAGCTATCATAGATTTTGTAAATGAACAATCAGCGAGCATTTACTTGGATAAAAAAGCAACAAAATTGACTAGGGTCGATTATCAAGAAAGTTTCAAAACAGATTATCGACACATTTATAAAAAGACCTTAGAAAAATTCCCGGTTGATTATATTATGTTAGATTTTCAGACTGCTACGGCTTTTAGAAGTCAGAAACGTTATATTAAACGTCCAGATATACGGCTTATTTTACAAAATATTTCTTTCAGGCAGAATGATTTACAAACAGATATTCAGTTCGAAAAACATTACTTTAAAGAATTAGCCCAAAGTTGCTCTATTATTATGGATGATACAAGGACAGTGAAATATCCTATAGGCGGTCAACAAATTCCAGCTTATCAAGGAAAGATTCTTGTGAAATTATCTGGCAATGATACGGAAAAATATCATACAACTTATTTATTGAATTTAGCAAATTATACGGGATTAGGGATCAAAACAGCTCTGGGCATGGGCTGTGTCGTCACAACAAATTTATACAAGGAGTAAATTATGGCAAAAAAATTAATATCATTTTTAGGAACGGGTAATTATAGCCCGACTCAATATAGTTATAATGATCAAGTTAGTTCTGAAAACCGGTTCGTTCAGATAGCTATCACAGAGTTACTCTGCCAAGATTGGGATTCAGAGGATGAATTGATCTTCCTAGTAACTTCTGAATCATATGAAAAAAATTGGCAAGGTCCCGATGGTCTGGAAGCATCGTTGCAAAAAATCTCTTCTAATGCAAAATATGATTATCATTTAATTCCAAACCCAAACAATGATGAAAATATTTGGAAGATATTTAGAACAATTACGGATTTAGTAGAAGATAATGATGAAGTGATTTTCGATGTTACTCATGGTTTTAGATCATTCCCAATATTGGTAGTGAATATATTGGATTATCTTCGAACAGTTAAAAATATAAATTTAGCTTCTATATTTTATGGATCTTTTGATCCAACTAAATCAAATGAAATCGCTCCTCTTGTCGAACTTTCGTTTATTAATCAAATAAACGACTGGAATCAAGCGGTTTCTAGTTATCTATATTCGGGGAATCCGGAACAAATTGCTCAGTTATCGAAGCAAGAAAAAACATTGAGTATGAAAGATAATTCTGAACCAAATCAATTTAGTATTCAGGTGTATAAGGTTGGTCAAAGTCTTAATAAATTTTATCAGTCTTTGATGACTTGTCGAAGCAAAGAATTACCAAGAACTTATAGAGCAGCACTTAAAGCACTTGAGGATTTTAAAAATATTTTGACAGATGAAGATCAACATTTCATCATTGAGCTAATCCAAACTGTTGAAGATAGTTTAAAAAAATATCAACACGATGAAAGTGATGAGTTAGATATTTTTAAGGTTGTTCTCGAGTTTTTATTGCCGCATAAATATTATCAACAAGCAGTGACCTTGTTTTTGGAACATTATATTTCCGTATTAATTGAGATCTTAGACTTAGGGACTGACGAGGATACAAGAGACGAAATATCGCACTCTTTGTCAGGTGTTAAAGAAGGGCTATACACTGATACTTTAAAATCACTCTTTGGGGATAATGATAAAAAAGTCCGAGAAAATTTTAATGACCTTAGAAATTGGCGAAATGATATAAATCATGCTGGAAATCGAGACAGTCCTATCAAATATAATACGATAGTTTTAAAAATAGAAGATATTCTGAACGATTTATTCTCAATTATTAATGAATTTGATGTCGTTCCAGAATCAGTAAATGTTGAAAATCTCGTTCTATTTATTTCTCATGACTTAACAGAACAACAAATAGAAGATGCTAAAAATAATTACAATATTGAGAATTTTATTCAATTACCTGAAGAATTACAATCGTTATGGTCTCAAGTGGACCCGACTCTCTCTTCAGACGATTTGCCTATTGAACCCTTAACAGAATGGGTAGAGGAAAATTATCCGTCTTCTAAAGCAATATTGCTTGTCCAAGGTGAATTAGGAATGGTCTATAAACTTGTAGAGTGGGCTAAATTAAAAGATTACACAGCAATCTATTCAACGACTCAACGAGTAACAGATGAATCTGTTGATGACGATGGAAAAGTAATTAAGCGTAGCGAATTTAAACATATTCGATATAGGGAATTCTAGGTGAATATGATGTCTAAAATTTTAATCACATCTTTAGGAAAAGGATCAGCTCGATCTAAAGATTATGAAACGATTCCCTATTATTTTGAAGATTTTGACCGAACGATCGAGACGAAGTATTTTTTTGATGCGCTCATCGAAATATACGATATCGATAAGCTAATTATTTTAGGGACTGCTGAATCTAATTGGGCAGATATTTATCCATATTATTCTGTAAAACTTGATCGTTATAATGAAGAAGATTTTGATTTAATCGTTAACTCACCAGTAGAAAATATTAACATCATTGAAGATCTTTTAAGTCATGAACTGGGACATGAGGATTCAGTTTATTGCCGGATTATTCAATTTGGGAAAAATCAAGCAGAAATTGATCAAAATTTTGAAGATATTATGGCGATTAACTCTTTGATTCAGCCAAATGATGAACTGATTCTTGATATAACCCATTCATTTCGTTCAATTCCAATGTTTCTGATGGCATTGACTGACTTTATTAGTACAATTCGTCAGGAGGATGAGGTTAAGCTAACAGGTTTATATTATGGGATGTTGAATAACGATAAGGGACTCGCTGTTAAATTATCGTCTATTTATGAATTAAATCAATGGTCCAAGGCAACTTATAATTTCATTCATTATGGAAATGGTTATGATCTTGCTGATTTAGTAGAAGATGAACAAGTTTCAAAATATTTTACTGAAATTACAGAATATTTTATGACGAATCAACTTCAAGAATTAAAAGCAAGTTTAACGTCTTGCTATAACTATATTTCAAATGAGAATTTTTCAGGACCAATCCAACATGTTATCCCCATTATTCAAGCTTTTTTAAAACGTATGCAACAAAAAGATTTACCTAGTTTACAGTTAGAATTGGCTAAATGGACTTTGGAAAATAGACAATACAATAATTTCTTTCTTTATGTAACGCAGGCAGTTTTATCGCAAATTAATCAATTAAGCCCTAATGATCAAAAAGCGGGGACTTTCAATGCAGATAAGAAAGCCAAAGAGTATATCCAATTGTTGGGGGATAAAGAGTTTGTGGAGTTATTCGATGAGGCTTATAATTTTCGCAATCGTATTGCTCATCCAGGAAGTAATAAAAATAAAAATCTACCAAAAAATGGCCATTATTATATTAATAAAGCGCCAAAATATATTAAATGTTTTGAAAAGAATGTTTTTAATAATGGAAGTAAGTTTAGAGAAAGATTAAAAAAACTACAGAAAAATTTATGATATACAAACTGTCGTTAATCGCTAAAATAAGTGTGAAAATCATTATTGATTTTCACACTTTTTTGATGAGTATTGTATTTAAAAACTCTGAAATGACACTCATGATTATTGAGCGTTATTTCAGAGTTAAAGATATTTATTAATTTGATACTTCTTCAGGATACATTTGGTCAATGCGTTCTTGTACAGCTTGATCATTGACGAAATCTTCATATTTCGTATTAATTCGATCATAAGCACCCGTTGGTGTAATCTCAATAATGCGATTACATGTTGTGTTCATGACTTCATAGTCATGTGAAGCAAGCAAAATAGATTCTTTAAATTTAATAAGCCCTTCATTCAGTGCCGTGATAGACTCTAAATCTAAGTGATTTGTTGGTTGGTCAAGTATGAGTACATTGGCTTTTGACAACATCATTTTTGAAAGTAGACAACGTACTTTTTCGCCTCCGGACAAGACATTGACTGGTTTCATCACATCATCACCAGAAAAGAGCATGCGGCCTAAGAAACTTCTTAAGAATGTATTATCTTGTTCGTCTTTGTCTGCATATTGACGTAACCAATCCACGATTGGTAAATCATTGTTCTCAAATTCATCAGCTGAATTACGAGGTAGATAAGTTTGACTCGTTGTGACTCCCCACTCAAATGTCCCAGAGTCAGGTTCCATTTCACCCATTAAAATATCAAATAAAGCAGAAATTGCATTATCATTTCGGCTTGTGAAGCCTACTTTGTCACCAGGACTCAATGTAAAAGTTACATTCTCAAACAGAACTTCTCCATCGATGGTTTTTGAAAGTCCTTCAACGCGCAATAAATCATTACCAATTTCACGTTCTGGACTAAATCCAACATAAGGATAGCGACGAGAAGAAGGTTGAATATCATCGAGTGTAATTTTATCGAGTAATTTTTTACGCGAAGTCGCTTGCTTAGATTTAGAAGCATTGGCTGAGAATCGTGCAATAAATTCTTGTAATTCTTTAATTTGTTCTTCTTTTTTGGCATTTTGATCAGCTGCTAATTTTGCGGCTAATTGACTTGACTGTAGCCAAAAATCATAATTTCCGACATAAATCTTAATTTTCCCGAAGTCGACATCTGCCATGTGTGTGCAGACAGTATTTAAAAAATGACGGTCATGCGAAACAACAATAACAGTATTCGGGAAATCAATAATAAAATTACTAAGCCAATCAATTGCGGCAGCATCAAGCCCATTGGTTGGCTCATCCAATAATAAATTATCCGGATTACCAAAGATTGCTTGTGCTAATAAAACTTTGATTTTATCGGCTTCGATTAATTCACGCATGTATTTATGATGAAGAGAGCTGTCGACTCCTAAACCTTGTAACATATCTGCAGCTTGAGCTTCAGCTTCCCATCCACCCATTTCAGCGAATTGTGCTTCTAAGTCCCCTGCACGAATACCATCTTCATCTGAAAAATCTTCTTTCATATAAATGGCATTTTTTTCGACCATAATATCGTAAAGTTCTTTATGGCCCATCATCACTGTATCGAGCACTGTTTCATCTTCATAAGCATAATGATCCTGAGAGAGAACTGCGAGACGCTCGTTAGGATCCATGGAAACATTTCCGGTAGTTGGTGCAATTTCACCAGAGAGAATTTTTAAAAAAGTGGATTTTCCAGCACCATTGGCACCGATGACGCCATAACAATTTCCTGGCGTAAAAGTAATATTTACATCTTCGAATAATTTTTTATCTGGAAATACTAGACTCACATTTGAGACATTAATCATCTACGAATCCTCCTTGAAAGAGTAGTTTTTACTCAGCTTATCATACCACAATCTATCTAAGAATGGTTAAGCATTTAGATTGAATAATTTAATAAACAATGATTTTCGTGAAAAAATCCTGAAAACTTCATATTTCTAGGGTATAATTATCGAACAGAGGGGGAGTCAAAATGAAAAAACAAATCATGTTAACATGTGGCGCACTCGTATCATTGACAATGCTGTTTGCTGATACAGTCACACCTGTATCATTTGTGCAGCCGACTTATGCCCAAGAAAATGATATGAATACTCACAATGCTGAAATAGATGAAATAAAACAAAAATTATTAAATAATGAACCTATTAATGCCGAGCAACTGAGACAAGTTCCAGATGACATGCTGATGACTTATGTCGATGGAGCGAAATCTAATCCACTAGTGACCAATGAAGAGGAAGAAATTAAAGCAATATATGAACTGATTGCGAATTACATACCATCATTAGGTTTGGTAATCGGAGAAGATTATGAAGCTTATCAAAGAGTAGTAGATGCTATTACTAACCAATCTGCTTTCACTGAAGATGAGTTAAAAGCAGTTGAATCTAAGCAGTTACTTGAGAAGTATCGTGAGATCATGTCACAAAACGGAGAAAATGTTGGACAGACAATAACGACGATTGAACCTTGGATTCAATCTGAAATTGAAGCTTATAAATTGAGAGAAACTGAATACGAGAATAGTGAGAATTTTGAAATAGAAGATGAAGAGATGTCTTCAGAAAATGAATCATTAAATGAAGAGTCTGAAGATTTAGATCAAAGTGAGGGAAATTCAGCTCAATTAGAACAATTTTCAGAAGAAATAGTAAATAATACACCGATAACTTTAGAGCAGTTATCTGCAATTCCAGAAACTAAATTGACTGAGCTTCTTGAAAGTTCTCAAGGCATAGAAACAGATTATCATGCTCTTTTTGATCAATTATTCATGGAATCGCCAGAAATATTTCGTGATGACTTGCGAGAAATCAAAACAACTTTGGTTGAAGACTATCAGTTAAATCCTCAGTCCTTAGATCAACTTATTACCGATGACCAATTATTATGGTTAAAATGGGAAATTGAAGAACAAATGGGCGAAGATTATGAACAATTAGCTCTTGAATTAGTGAATCAGTACCAAGTTGAAAGAGATACAGATACTACATTAAAGTATTCATCTGATGCTATTCGCTCAATGCTAATACAAGAAACACCAATCACACAAGAGCAATTAACTCAAATAACAGATGAAGAACTTAAATCAACATTACCCGAAAATTCAAATGAATTAGTCATAAGTGATGTATTTAATCAATTAGTAAGGGAAGTTCCTGAAGCTTTCGAGCCTGACGTGCAACGTTTTGTTGATGCGATGACGGTTCAAGAACCGTTATTAGATTCAGAATCATTACAAGAAAATGTATCCGCAACAGATCTTTTGTGGACAGAATATCAAGTATGGCATGAAGATAGTCAAGAAAATATTCCACGATTGGCAGAGGTATTGATCGAGAATTATCAGGTTCAACCAGGAACTCAAGCATTATCAAGTGATCAAGACCAAGATTTAAGTCAGTCTCAAGAAAATTCTGAGAGTGACATTGATGAGTCGTCTTCGGAAGAGCTATCAGCTTCTGAGATTGTCCAAGATAATCAATGGCGTTCATTGTTGATTGAAGAAACACCAATGATACAAAGTCAATTGGATTTATTTACGGATGAAGAACTGGTTGAAGCAGCTAGTGAACTTGAAAATCTTCAAACTACTGCTTTATTGTATGATCAGTTAGTTGCGCAATATCCAGAACGATTTGCCCCTGAAATTGAGCGAATAAAGGAAGCGCTAAAGCAAAACTCTATTGATCTGGCAGCCTTAGAGAATGAAATGACTGATCTCGATATACTTTGGAGTGAATATGAAACTTATCTACAAGAAGGCCAGGAAGATTTAGAAGTATTCAGTAAAAATTTGATTGAAAAATATGGAACGGATGTCGTAGATAATACAGTACAAATTAACGACGTAAAAGAGCAATTGTTATCAGAAACGCCAATGACTGAAGAACAGTTCGGACAGTTCTCTGAAGAAACGATTACCAATTATGCAAAAGAAGTGCCTTCAAATGATGCGAGAGAGTTATTTGATCGATTAGCAAAGGATTTTCCAGAAGTATTTGGAGAAGAAGCGACAAAGTTACGTGAAGCATTAATTGAACAGACTGATATTAATAATCGTGCACTCAGCGAAGTTACTGATATAAGCTTGTTATGGCAAGCGTATCAAATCGTGCATCAATCAGAGGAAATAAACACATACCAGGACATTAATGTTGAGGTTTTATTGAACCAGTTAGTTGAAAATGGTCTCGTGGATAATATTGACAGTGTATCCAATAGTGCTGAATCATCTTCAGATTCAAGTGTGAAGATTGATTCTCGAACAGGCGTGGAAGCAAATTCTGGAAATGAGACAAAAAACTCACAAAGTACAGAATTGACACCTGGAGCAAATGCCTCATTCCCAGAATTGAGTAGTGAGTCATCTTCTGAAGATTCACAAACATCAGAATCAACCGAATCGACAGCTGAACAAGAAGATCTGCCATTAACGGGCGAACGATCACCATGGTTCTACTTTATAGCGGGAATTGGTATTTTAGCGATAGCTTTATTCTTATTACTTTCCGGTAGACGTCGAAAATAAATAAAAAGCATCCTGATTATCAGGATGCTTTTTGATTTAATTAGCATTTTGGAGTGAGTCAATAATCTGAATGACATATTCATTTGTTAAGCTGTATCGAACTCTGGTTCCGTCACGTTTTGCGGTAACGATGTTACCTGCTTTAAGTTTCGCTAATTGTTGTGATACGGTTGCTTGTGGCAACTCCAATTCACTAACAATAGAGCCAACATTTAAGTATTCTTCATCTTTAAGAAGTCTGATAATTGATAAACGGATAGGATGCCCCATCAGTTTAAATATTTGGACTAATTCATTATTTTCATCTAGTAAAGCCATGCTTAGATCCTCCTTATATTTGATATGTGGATTAGAAAGTTCCTTTGTTTCAGGGTATCGCTATCTCATAATGTACTTATTGCCATAAAATTATTCACCTAATAAGACATTATACACACATATATTGTAAATTAACAGTAAAATGTTATCAAGATTATTATAATCTACCTAAAGCAACCATTACTGTAGGGAGTCATAATTTGGTTTCAAATGCCAAAAATTAAAATATAGCTAGATAAATATGCTAATCATTGTAACAAATGCTCAGTGACTCATTAAACTATTTAAAAACACAAAATGAACGTGTTATAATTGACTAATATGGTCTCAGAGCAGAGACATAGAAATTAATGAACGTACAGTATCCATTGAAATATCATTATTATATAGATG
>JBHWOV010000078.1:0-6298 GCA_043424535.1 Aerococcaceae bacterium | reverse complement strand
CCCTTTTATATATTATTTAATGAATTTATTATCTAAAAAGACGCGTTTTGCTTTATTTATTATATTTACGGTGTTACTTTCTGTCGGACCGACATTTGGTCTTTATTATTTCGAATTACCGGTTCAAAGAATCTTGGTATTTGTTTATTTAATCTATACGATGGGGTGGATTAAAATTGACCAACCTCACTGGTTTAATCAAAAAACGACAGGATTAAAACTATTATTGATTGGATTTGTTCTTTATTTTTGTAATACATTCATCGTTAATGGTGAAGCTTATATACAAGGCATGTCACCGGAACTTAATCGAATAAATTTTTTATCACATGGTGTCATTTTAATGATTGCGTTCGGAATTTTTATTTATTTTCATAATTTAAAATTAGGTACTGTACCTATCATTAATCATTTAGCAACGGCAAGTTTCGGTGTTTATTTAATTCATGAGCAACCGATTATTAGACAATGGCTCTGGTCAGAACTATTTGATAATCAACAATTTTCCACTTTCTTTGGTTCAATAATACAGGCAATTGTGAGTGGCTTTACAGTATTTGTTGTCTGTTTAATGATTTCATATATAATTCAACGTCTATTTGGACCAATGATAAAGAAATTAAGTTTTAAATTAGGAGAGCGATTAGACCACGCACTTGATTTAAGTATGACAGATTAATTACAAGTATGTGATACTATAGTGATTTGTAGCAACCAATCAAAAAAAATGTTAAAATTATAATTGAGGACTATCTTGAAAGGAGCTTATCGATGACAAATTTCAAATGGCGTAAGATTGCAACGACAGCACTTGTTTCTACTTTGTTTTTAAGTCCAGCAATCATTACAGCTCAAACAATGCACACAGTTGTTCAAGGAGATACAATTTACGATTTAGCACAAACTTATGGTACGAGTGAAGAGGAATTAATGGCTTGGAATGGACTTAGCCATCCTAATTTAGATGTTGGAATGGAACTTATTGTCCAAAATCCTGAAGGAGGTTCACAAGCTTCTTCGGAAAACGATGTTGTTACAACAACAGATGGTTCGCACATTGTTCAAGCGGGAGACACTTTAAGTGGGATTGCTTCAAATTATGGAGTTACAGTTGACGAATTGTATGCTTGGAATGGTTTATCAAATTCATTCTTACAAGTAGGTGATGTGATTGCTGTGAGTCCAGATGGCTCATCAAATGTTTCATCCACACCTGCCCCAGCCCCAGAAACATCATATTATCCAAGTGTAGCAACGAGCGGTAATTTTTTAACTGTTCAACCAGGTGATACTTTATCAGGGCTTGCTTGGGCTTATGGAACGACTGTAGAGGCGTTTATGGGAGCAAATGGCCTAACTAGCGATTGGATTATTGCGGGTCAACAATTAGCAGTTCCTGCAGACGCATTATATCAAGATCCAAATCGTTTCACGCCATCGACAGACACAGGTGCAGCTTTCACACCTTCTCAAACAAGAGAAAATGCGACTGCTGATACAAGTGGTGGTACATCACATATTGTTGAAGCAGGAGATACATTCTCTAGCATCGCAACAACTTATGGTGTGGCAGTGGATGATCTTTATACATGGAATCCGGATGCATCATCTGAGAATTTAACGATTGGCCAAGCAATCACTGTTCAACCAGGCGGTCCTGTTAATACAGAACAAAATATGCAAGTTGAAGATAATAATGGAGATCGTCGTGTGATTGATTTATCACGTATTCCAGAAAATGTTCGCCCAGATACACATGTTGTAAAAGCAGGAGACAATATATGGCGTATTGCAGAGCAATATAATGTTTCTGCTGATAGTATTCGTATGTGGAATGAACTCCCAGAGGGTAATGACTCACTAAAAATTGGTGAAACAATTTTTGTTTCAAATCCTGCTTTCGTACCGGAAATGCATGAAGTTAAAGAAAATGAAACATTAGAAGATATTGCTAATGCGACAGACGTTACTGTTGAAAACATTGTTAAATGGAATGAATTGGAAAATGAAGATGATTTCAAGGATGGAGATATTCTCTTTGTATCAAATCCACGACCATTAACACACAATGTTGAACCAGGTGAGACATTAGAAGAAATTGCCGAGAATTATAATATTGATGTGGCTGATCTACGTAGATGGAACTATTTACCAGAAAATAGTCGAATCATTAACGGAACTTTAATCGTTTCTGATCCTAAGGAAGATGTCATTTCTTCAAATCAATCAGAACAATCAAGTGATTCTTCAGAACAATCGAATAGCGATGAATCAGGAACAGATGAATCATCGAGTGATGAATCTTAATTATTATTCTAAGAATTAACAGAATCCACACAATTTTATTGTGTGGATTTTTTGCATGTAAATATGAACGAAAAAAGAGTTTTACGATTATATATATCGTAAAACTCTTTTTTGTATAGACTATACATGGCTTTCGTCACGGTAACGGGATAAGAATTCTTTTAGACGAGCATTTTGTGGATGATTCACTAATTGGTGTGGTTCTCCCTCTTCTGCAATGACACCTTGATCCATAAATATAATTCGTGAAGAAACGTCTCGAGCGAAGGCCATTTCATGAGTGACTACAAGCATTGTTAGGCCTTCTTCTGCCAATTGAGTCATTGTTTGTAAGACCTCACCGACCATCTCAGGATCTAGAGCGCTCGTTGGCTCATCAAATAATAGAACCTCTGGATTCATTGATAGCGCCCGAGCGATAGCTACTCGCTGTTGTTGACCGCCAGATAATTGATGGGGTTTGGCATCACGATAGGCTGCCATTCCTACTTTTTCTAAATTTTTTAAAGCGATAGTATTTGCTTGGTCTTTTGAAAGACCAAGAATTTTTGTTTGACCGATCGTACAATTTTCTAATGCCGTCATATTTTTAAAGAGATTAAACTGTTGAAAGACCATGCCAACTTTAGCACGATATTTATTTAAATCAAAATTTGGCGTTAGAATGGATTGATCATGGTATAAAATATCACCACTGGTAGGAGTTTCGAGTAAATTAACACATCGAAGGAAAGTTGACTTTCCAGACCCACTAGAACCAATAATACTGATTACTTCCCCTTTGTGAACATCCATTGAAATATCTTTTAACACTTTATTATCACCGAATGATTTTTCAAGATGTTGAATGGATAAAATATTGTCTGTCATGTGAACCTCCTAATTTTCTGGAATTGTACTTGATTGATGGACAGTGTAGTTGGCATTGCCATCCATTCGTGTTTCGATGTATCGTAAAATGCGAGTTGTTGCAAAGGTTAATACGAAATAGATCAGTGCAGCAATAAAGAATGTTTGGAATGTCATATAGGTAGATCCCGCGGCAGATCGCGTAACAAAGAATAATTCAGTTACTGCGATAACATTTAAAACGGAAGTATCTTTGATATTGATAACAAATTCATTTCCTAAAGCGGGTAAAATATTCCGGATAGCTTGCGGTAGAATAACATAACGCATCGCTTGAACATGATTCATTCCGATTGCTTTTGTTGCTTCTAATTGCCCGCTATCCAATCCTTGGATACCACCACGAATCACTTCTGTGAGGTAAGCTGCTGTATTAACTGAGACAATTAGTAATGCAGCAAACATGGAGCTCATATCAATATCGAAAAATAATTTAGAACCGTAGAAGATAAGCATGGATTGAACCATCATAGGTGTCCCACGGAAAATTTCGATATAAGCGGTAATTAATAAATCAAAGACTTTATAAAGACCATATTTTATGACTCCACTATTACGATTGATAGGCAGAGAACGGAAAATTGCAATAATTAAACCGATGAGAAAACCAATGATTGTTGATGTGAGTGCAATAAACATTGTATTGGCAGCACCACGTAAGAATTGTTGTCCATAATCTGACCAAATAGAAGCGACATCACCCCAGAATCCAGTTTCTTCACTTTGCTGTTTTAAGTCAACCATCTCCTGCATGAGCTGATCTCGTTCATCTGATGATATATGAGTCAATATTTCATTAATATATGGGGTTAGGGGTGAATTTTTTCGTAATCCCACAGCAATATTAGTGTTTACATCTGCAGTATCGAAACTCTCTTCACCTTCAAATGTTACATAATGGAGATCGTCATTTGCTGCGACAGCTGCCATTGCACCTGGTCTCTCTGAAACATATGCATCTGATTTATCTGATAATACAGAAGAAATCATTGTTGGAAAAGAATCCATTGCTGTTTGTTGAATAACTCCAGGAATTTGTGGAATTAAATCATAATGGAAAGTGTTCAGTTGTCCTGTGACGCGAGCATTTTCAAAATCTTCTAAGGACGTTGCATTCGCATAAGGAGAATCGGCTCGAGTAACTAGAACAATATCTGATTCATAATAACTGTCTGAAAAATCAATTTGCTCCAAACGTTCAGGAGTAGGAGACATGCCGGCAATAATGGCATCGATTTTCCCAGACTGTAATGCCGGCGGAAGGCCATCCCATTCAAGTTTTACAATTTCTAATTCTAAGCCTAATTGATCCGCGATTTGCTGTGCAATTTGCACATCGTAACCATTGGCATATTCACCAGTGGAATTACTAATCGGTACAGCACCATCAGCATTGCTTGTTTCGGACCAATTAAAGGGGGCATAATTTGCTTCCATTCCTACTCGAAATACACCTGGTGTTTCGAGTCCTTGCTGGATTTGCGCTTGCTCTTCTTGGTCCCAATCTTGTGCTGATATAATAGGGCTGAAGATTGAGAGAAGTGTCATCAATATAATGAAAAAACTCATCAATTGTGAGAGTTTAAATTTATTCATAATAATTATTGTCTCCTTGTATCTTGATAAAGTTCTATTTTAGAGTATAACTGATTGGAATGCAATCAACTGGGACATTACATTTTAAATAAGTTGCCATAAAAAATAACCAAATCTTCTCTACATTCATAGAAGAAGATTGGTTTAATCATTTACCAAAGGCAGTCCAAGCGGAATGTTGGCCAGCAATTGTTCCCGTTACAAAAGCAGCAGTGATATTATAACCTCCTGTGTAACCATTAATGTCCAGTAATTCTCCGCAGAAAAATAGTCCCGATATCTTTTTTGATTCCATTGTTTGGGGAACTACTTCTTTCGTAGAAACGCCGCCACCCGTGACAAAACCTTTTTCAATGGGTTGAGTCCCATAACCTGTAAAATTGAAATTTGTTAGATGTTGCCATAATTGTTCAATTTCAGAAGGGATAAGTTGTTTGTAAGCTGTTGTCGGCTCTAATTTTGCGCGCCATATCACTTCTTCTGCCATCTTCTCAGGTACCCATTGTTTCAAAATAGTTGTTAATTGTCTGTTGCGATGAGCTTCAGCATCTTCTTGGAAATGTGCATAGATTAATTGGGGAACTAAATTGATGGACAAATAAGCTGTATCTTGATTATTATCATGTAAATATTGATTCATATGACCAGAGGTTCTGAGAATCGCTGGACCGGAATAACCAAAATGTGTAATAACCATATCCATTTGATGTTCAACAATGGTTTTCTTACGTTCTGGACTATCCCAAAGGGTGACTTTAACATCTCGTAATGAGACACCCTTTAAATGATTTTTCTTAATCAATGTATCGTTCGAGAGAATAGGAGATTCAGTAGGATATAGACGCTCGATTTTATGACCGGCTGCTTTCGCCCAAGCATAGCCATCTCCTGTTGTTCCTGTACGCGGATATGTTCTGCCTCCTACGGCTAATACAACACATTTGGCATCAAGGTTTTCACCGTTTTCGAGTTCGACTCCGATGACTTCTTTATTTTTATGGTCATAACGAATTCTTTTCACAGTGGTCCTTTGACGATTTTCAACATTTAACGCCTCTAATTCTTGTGTGAGAGTATCAAGAATCGTTCGAGCTCGGTCGGTTACTGGAAACATCCGTCCATGATCTTCTTCTTTTAGAGCAACACCTCGGGACTCAAAAAAAGTGATAATATCTTCTTGGTCAAATTGGTCTAATGCACTATACAAAAACTTTCCATTTCCAGGAATATGAGCGATAAGGTCCTCCCGAGTTGTGCGATTTGTAACATTACATCGACCGCCACCTGAGATGACCAATTTTCGACCTGGGCGAGGATTTTTATCGATTAAAAGAACTTTAGCTCCTTGTTGTCCTGCATTAATAGCAGCCATTAAGCCACTAGAACCTGCTCCAATAACGATAACATCATAAGTATTCATAGAAAACTCCTTTTATAAATCCAAAGTAGTCACTTGGATTGATGTTCTTTGTTGAATGAGACAGCC
>JBHWOV010000077.1:0-14430 GCA_043424535.1 Aerococcaceae bacterium | reverse complement strand
CTTATGGAAGAAAATAAAATACGCGGCTTTGAAGTCGTTGAAAAATATGCAGACCAATCAATCTCATTACCTCATCGGTCAACTTATTATGCAGCAGGTTATGACATTGAAGCAGCAGAAGACATTATTTTACCAAGCTATTGGAAAATGTTAATAAAATATGTATTGAAACAATTAGGTCAGTGGATTCATAAACCTAATGAAAAAGAGGAACGATTAGAAGCAGAACAATTACTAAAACCTACATTAGTCCCCACTGGTCTGAAAGCTTATATGCTGGATGATGAATATTTACAGATTGTTAACCGTTCGAGTAACCCTTTAAAACGACGGATCGTATTACCAAATAGTATAGGAATCATCGATAAGGATTATTATAATAACAGCAATAATGAAGGACATATCTATGTTCAATTACAAAATTATGGTATCCAAGATGTGACTATTCATAAAGGGGATCGTATTGCTCAAGGAATTTTTATGAAATATTTATTGACGGATAATGATATTGGTGGATTAAATGAACGTACGGGAGGATTTGGCTCTTCTGATTAATCATTAAGGAGAAGATAGATTGGCAAAACAACGTGTAATGTATGAGTGTATGGCATGTGGTTATGAATCACCAAAATGGTTAGGGCGTTGCCCTAATTGTGGTGCCTGGAATCAATTGGAAGAACAAATACAACACACCGAGAATAAAAATAAACCTCAAGTTCAAGTCAAATTAAATCAAGATACACATCTCCAAGGTGCAAAACGATTATCTGAAATTACTTATGAGGAGACGAATCGGGTTTCAACCGCCTTTGATGAATTTGACCGAGTGTTAGGAGGCGGTGTTGTTAATGGATCACTGGTGTTAATTGGTGGAGATCCTGGGATTGGTAAATCTACATTGTTGTTGCAGGTCTCTATGCAATTAGCTCAAAATAAACAACGCATATTATATGTTTCAGGTGAGGAATCCTTGTCACAAATTAAAATGCGAGCGGAACGTTTAGCTATTCATTCAGATAATTTTTATTTAATGGCTGAGACAGATTTAGCGATAATTGCCAAAGAAATTGAATCCGTACGTCCTGATATGGTTGTTATCGACTCTATTCAGACAATGTCCGTTCCTGATCAAACAGGTGTAGCTGGCAGTGTCTCACAAGTTAGACAGGCCACCGCGACTTTAATGCGTATTGCTAAAGATAATCAGATAGCTATCTTTATTGTTGGCCATGTAACGAAGGAAGGCAATATTGCAGGACCTAGAATGTTGGAACATATGGTCGACACTGTTCTTTATTTTGAAGGGGAAAAACATAATCGCTTTCGTGTATTAAGAGCTGTCAAAAATCGCTTTGGCTCTACTCATGAAATGGGTGTTTTTGAAATGCAAGATGTGGGCTTACAAGAAGTTCATAATCCTTCGCAATTATTTCTCGAAGAACGCATAGAAAATGCTACAGGTTCAAGTGTAGTGGCTTCTCTTGAAGGAACCCGTGTTATTCTTACTGAAATTCAATCCTTAATGACACCGACAGTTTTCGG
This sequence comes from Aerococcaceae bacterium, assembly GCA_043424535.1. Taxonomy (GTDB): domain Bacteria; phylum Bacillota; class Bacilli; order Lactobacillales; family Aerococcaceae; genus DSM-111022. The sequence continues at coordinate 12,888 of JBHWOV010000077.1, read as the reverse complement.
TAATGCTAAGCGAACAGCGAGTGGAATTGATTATCAGCGCGTATCTTTACTATTAGCAGTGATGGAAAAGCATTGCGGTCTACTCGTTCAAAATCAAGATGCTTTCTTTAAGACAACAGGTGGCGTACGATTAGAGGAACCAGCGATTGATTTAGCGATTGCATTAAGTATTGCTTCAAGTTATTGGAATCGTCCAATTCGAGTAGATGATTGTTTTGTTGGTGAAATTGGACTGACAGGTGAAATACGTCGTGTTTCCCAAATTCAAGAAAGAATTAAAGAAGCTGATAAATTAGGTTTTCGAAGAATATTTATACCTAAGAGTAATGCCGATGGCTTGGATATTGATGTGTCTATCGAAATAATTCCAACAAAAACAATACAAGATGCCGTTAGATATGTTTTTCCAAAACAGTAAGAGGAGGTGTATGAATGATTAAAAAGGTTATTTATTTTATTTTTTCGGTATTTGGACTGAGTTTTGGTCTAACTTTAGGAAGTCAAATTTGGCAAATATTTAATCTTCAAGTGGAACTATTGAATAATCCGATTGTTAATGCCATTATTTTTATGATTTTATTTCTTTTATTAGGATTCTTCATTACCCCATTGATAGAAAAAATCATTAAAAAAATGCTTGATGTCCTAGCAGAACAAACGACCTATGATATTGTGATGGGGACGATAGGTATATTTATTGGTTTGTTGATTGGATATATGATTTCATTACCATTTTCAAATTTTAATATTCCGGTACTTTCAGCTACATTGCCATTTATTCTCATGTTTGTTTTTGCAATCGTTGGCTATCAAACAGTTATGAGTAGGAAAGATGAATGGAAAAATGCCTTTCAACGATTCCAAAAACCGATAGAAACAGAAATTGAAGTAGAAAGTCAGATGTTGGAACGCAAGGCGGATGATAATTTTCATCGTTACAAATTATTGGATACAAGTGTTATTATTGATGGACGGATAGCAGATATTGTTAAAACAAACTTTTTAGAGGGTGTACTAGTCATCCCTAATTTTGTTTTGCATGAGCTACAACTCATAGCAGATTCTTCGGACAGTCTCAAACGTTCAAAAGGACGTCGAGGTCTAGATATATTGAATGAATTACAGAAGGATGAATCTGTAAATATCGAGTACTATGAGGGAGACTTTGAGGACATCAATGAAGTAGATAGTAAATTGGTACGATTGGCAAAATTAATCGACGCTGTGATTGTGACCAATGATTATAATTTAAATAAAGTCTGTGAATTCCAAAACATACCCGTTTTTAATGTTAATGAATTAGCTAATGCTGTTAAACCAGCAATGATTCCTGGTGATGAGATGACCGTAACGATAATAAAATCAGGAACCGAAAGAAAACAAGGTGTTGCTTATCTTGATGATGGTACAATGATCGTTGTCGAAGATGGTCAATATTATATTAATGAGCGAGTCCCAGTAGTGGTAACAAGTGCGATTCAAACAAATGCAGGTCGTATGATATTTGCAAAATTAAGTCAAGCACATCTTGAAGAATAAAATATATTTAATGATAATTTATGGAAGGAAGTTTTAAAATGAGTGACACTATTCGAGTACGTTATGCACCAAGTCCAACAGGAGAATTACATATAGGAAATGCTCGAACAGCATTATTCAATTATTTATTTGCTCGTCATAATGATGGAGCATTTATTATTCGTACTGAAGATACAGATACAAAAAGAAATATTGAACATGGCGAACAAAGTCAATTAGATAATTTAAAATGGTTAGGCATTGATTGGGATGAGTCGGCACTTAATCCTGGAGAATATGGCCCTTATCGCCAATCAGAAAGAATGGATATTTATCAACCTTTAATTGACCAATTGATTGCTGAAGATAAAGCTTATAAATGTTATATGACTGAAGAAGAGTTAGAAGCAGAACGAGAAGCACAAAGAGCTCGTGGCGAAATGCCTCATTATGGTGGCCAGCATGCGCACTTAACTGAAGAACAACAAGCAGCATATGAAGCAGAAGGACGTCAAGCATCTGTTCGTTTCCGTGTACCTGAGAATGAAACTTATCAATTCGATGATATTGTTAAAGGCCCTGTAACATTCGAATCAAAGAATATTTCTGGTGATTGGGTTATTCAGAAAAAAGATGGCATGCCAACTTATAATTTTGCTGTTGCAGTGGATGATCATTTTATGAAAATAACACATGTCTTACGTGGCGATGATCATATCGCGAATACTCCAAAACAAATGATGATTTATGATGCGTTTGGATGGGATTACCCTAAATTTGGACATATGACGTTAATCATTAATGCTGAAACAAATAAAAAATTATCGAAGCGAGATGGTGGGATTCTTCAATTTATCGAGCAATATCGTCGCTTAGGTTACTTACCAGATGCGATGTTCAATTTCATTGCATTACTCGGATGGTCACCTGAAGGTGAAGATGAAATTTATAGTCCTGATGAATTAATTGAAATTTTTGATGTTGAACGTTTATCGACATCTCCCGCTTCTTTTGATAATAAAAAACTTGAATGGGTTAATAACCAATACATGAAAGCAGCAGATCTTGAAACAGTTGTTCAATTAACTTTACCTCATTTGCAGGAAGCAGGTTATGCTGAAGTTGATCCAAATAGTAAAGAAATGGATGCTATCACTAAACTCGTTTCACTCTATAAGGATGAGATTAGTTATGGTGCAGAAATTGTAGAGCATGTTGGTTTCTTCTTCGATGAAACATTAACCTTAGATGAAGCAGCTAAGGAAGAAATCGACAATGAAACTGCCCCTGTGGTGATTGAAGCGATGTATGAAAAATTATCCGCAATCCCAAATTCTGATTTTGAAGCTTCAACGATTAAACCTTTAATTAAAGAGATTCAAAAAGAGACAGGAATTAAAGGACGCAAATTATTCATGCCAATTCGTATTGCTACAACCGGACAAATGCATGGACCAGAATTAGCTGATGCAATCGAAGTGTTAGGTAAGGAAAAAGCTTTAGATCATATTCAACAAGTCCAAAAACAAATGAATCAATAGATTAATGATAAAAATATCCTCGCATAGCTTTTAACTATGCGAGGATATTTTCTTTATATCATAACTAGATGCTATTGACCAAATCTTTGTTTTCTAAGGCAATATATTTATCTTCGGATAAATTAGGAATGGTTAGCATCGTAATCAAACTAATAATATAAAGGGATGCAAGAAATAACATGACCATGGTAATGGAAGAGTGATCTAAAATATAACCTATGGCAACTGAAGAGAAACCACCGATAGCTCGTCCAACATTTAAAATGGTGTTATTTGCTAACGAACGAATTTCATAAGGGTAAAGACGGGTTACCACTGCACCATAACCACAAAACATCCCATTCACAAAAAATCCGACGAGTGCGCCACCAATTAATACTGTGAATGGTGTTGAAGCGAAAGAATAAATATAAACACTTAGTGCTGAAAGAATAAGGAAAATGCTATAGCTACGACGTGGACCAATACGATCAATTAATTGACCGAATACTAACATACCGATAGACATCCCGATAATTGTTACAATCATCCATGTTGTTGAACTAGAAATGGTAATATTTAATTGTTTTTGAATCATTGAAGGTAACCAATTCATCATACCGAAATATCCGGCAATCTGTACACTCGTCATAATCATTAATCCTATTGTTTGATGCGTTAATGTTGGCGTAGCGAATAATAATTTAAAAGATCCTTCTTTACTTTTGTCAGCTGTCTTCGATCCGCGATCGGTAATTTTTTGTGTATCGATAGCAAAATGCATCCATAGTACAAAAAGTAATGGTACAAACCCAATAAGAAATAATCCTCGCCAACCTAAAGTGCTTAAAAATAATCCCGCAATAATCGCTGAAGTGATAGAACCAATTTGACCAATAATCCCATTAAGCGAACTCATGCGTCCCATCTGTTCTGGTTTTACAATCCCAGCCATAATAGCTATGGCAATACCATATTCACCACCTACACCGATTCCTGCAATAAAACGTAGTAAGTATAAGGAAGTAATATTATCTGTAAAAAATATTAAACCTGTTGCAATGGAAAAAATTGCGACTGTGATTTTTAACATGGTAAATTTATGAAATTTATCTCCTAATGCTCCAAAAACAAGTCCACCGACTAACATCCCTAAATTGGTGATTGTCGCGATGAAGCCTGCTTCAGCACCATTTAAACCTAAGTCCGCGATAATCGATGTTAATGTGAAGGATAAAAACATCACATTGACATCATCTAAACCAGAAGAAATAATTGCTGCGAATAAAGCCTTTTTATCATTTGTTTTCATTTGTATCTCCTTAATGATTGCTCTCGTCAATCTTTATTAATTAATGTATTTTATGAATGTTGTGCTGACCAACCTTGAGGATCTTTTGACCAAATTAAGAGTGATTGTTGATATTGTTTTAATTCAGGATCTTGACTAGCTATTTCAATCAGATATTCATAATTAGTAAGTGTATGATAGTCAAGTGAAGCTTGTTTAAAAGCATCTGCTGCAATTGGAAGTTGATACGACATAATAGCCACTGTTCCTAGTACTTCAAAATCAGCGTCGCGTACTGCCTGAGCTGCACGAATAACACTTCCACCTGTGCTAATTAAATCTTCGACCATCACTACTTTACTATCATGACTTAATTGTCCTTCGATTTGATTTTCTTTTCCATGACCTTTTGCTTTATCTCTGACATAGACCATCGGTAATTCTAAGCGGTCTGCAATTAAAGCCGCATGAGGAATACCAGCCGTAGCTGTTCCGGCAATTGCTGTGGCGCTAGGATAATGCTCTTTAACAAGTTGGACTAAGCCTTGAATAATTTCACGATATAATTTAGGATGACTCATCGTTAAACGATTATCACAATAAATTGGTGACTTTAGTCCGCTAGACCAAGTATATGGTTCTTCAGGAGATAAAGTTACCGCGCCAATATCGAGTAATATTTCAGCAAATCTATGTTCTAACATTTTACACCTCTTCTTTATTTAAACGACGTGCTTTTTGCCATTCAGAAGTAATTGTCTGATAAGCTAGCACCGGATTTTGAGCTTGAGTGATAGGTCGACCTACTACAATATAATCACTTTGTAAATGTGCTGCTTGTGATGGTGTAGCGATTCGCATTTGGTCATCTTTCGGACTAACATCCATTCGGATACCAGGAGTGACAACAGAAAAGTTTGATGAAATTATTTGTTTAATCGATTGTGCCTCAAGCGGAGAAGAAACAACACCATCTAATCCAGCCTGTTTTGCTAATTTTGCATATCGCAGTACACTTTCTTCTAATGTGTATTGAGGATCAAGTAATTGTTCATCATGTACACTTTCTGAACTAGTTGAGGTGAGTTGTGTGATGCCGACAATTAAAGGCCGTTGTGTTGCATGTTTTGATCCGGATACTAATCCTTCTACTGCAGCCTCTAACATTTTTAAACCACCTTGGCAATGAACGGTAACCATATCAACATTTAATCTCGCTAGGCTATTCATTGCACTTTTTACGGTGTTGGGTATATCATGCAATTTTAAATCTAGAAAAATAGAGTGACCGCGACATTTTAATGCTTCTACAATACTAGGTCCTTCGATATAAAATAATTCCATACCGATTTTTACATTTAAAGACTCCTCTTCAAATAAATCAACAAATGTCAATGCTTCTTTGCCTGTTGGAAAATCTAATGCAATAATAGGATATTCTTTTTTCATTTACATCCTCCTTTATCAAAAAGGTCTAAAAAAATGCCGTCACGATCGTGACGGCATCAGAAAACAGTATTTTTTTAGAGAAAAAGACAGTATTTCTCTAAAAAAAACGTTAAATTGCTTTCATGTATCTCGTACAAGATTAAAGACCTTAATTAAAGCAAGTCTACACGTATTTAAAGTAAGAGTCAAGACGAATAATAAAATTACTAAATTCATAAGATATGTTGATTAAATAGATAATGATGTCGCTCTCAATTAATTTGTGATAAAATGCGCTTATAGAGATGCATTGTGAAAGAAGTTGGTGTTATCAATAAACAGACTAAACATATTCAGTTGATGGGGACGAATATTGATTTAATGGTTGTACATCCAGACAGTCACCGTATTTTAAATCATTTAGAAGAATTATTAAATATATATAATATGCGTTTCAGTGCAAATAATGATGACTCTGAATTAATGCAAATAAATGCGGCAGCAGGTTCTCATGCAGTTAGAGTACACCCTGAGATGTTTGAATTGATTAAATTAGGAAAAAAACATAGCCTCGCGAAAAACAGTTTTTTAAATATAGCTATCGGTCCTTTAATAAAATTATGGCGTATAGGTTTTTCAGATGCTCAAAAACCTTCACAAAAAGAAATAGATGAAACATTGATGCTGATTGATCCGTCATTCATTGAATTGAATGAAAAGGATCAAACAATCTTTTTAACTAAAAAAGGAATGGAAATAGATGTCGGGGCCATTGCTAAAGGTTATATTGCTGATCGCTTAGTCGATTATATGAAAGGGGAAGGTGTTGCATCAGGTTTAGTAAACTTAGGAGGTAATTTGGTGACAGTGGGACCAGCGCTCAATCGTTCAGATTATTATTGGCGAATCGGTGTTCAAAATCCGCTCAAACCCCGTGGTGAATCAATGCTGACACTGAAGATTTATAATCAATCTGTGGTTACATCAGGGATTTACGAACGTAAATTAGTTATCGGAGAAGAAACATATCATCACATTTTCGACCAGACAACAGGCTATCCTATCGATTCTGAAGTGGCAAGTGTGACAATTGTGGCAGATCAATCTGTTGATTGTGAGATTTGGACTACCCGTTTATTTGGACTCGCTCCAAAGGAAATAATTGCAGAAATTAATCGTATAAAAAATATTGAAGGTATTGTAATTACAAAAGATGGTAACTATTTACTTTCAAAACAAATCAGCTTAGTTTGATAATAAGGAGAAATTAAATGAAAAAATTGATTGCAATCGTTGGAAACAATGCAGAGAAATCAACCAATCGTCAATTAGTACAATATATTGCGAAACGTTATACAGATTTAGCAAATATTGAAATCATGGAAGTCAAAGATTTTCCAATGTTTAATAAGCCGATAGATATGTCTTTACCTGAGAATGTCTGTGAATGGGTGGAAAAAATAGAGCAAAGTGATGGTGTTATTATCTCGACACCCGAATATGATCATGCGCCACCTGCAGCTTTGACGAATGCATTGGCTTGGTTGACATATGGTTCTGCTTACCCATTTGTTTCTAAACCTGTTTTAATTACAGGAGCGTCTTATGGAACATTAGGTTCATCACGTGCACAAACACAATTGCGTCAAATGATGCGAGCACCTGAGACAAGAGCAAATGTCATGCCTGGATCTGAATTTTTATTGGATCATTCCTTACAAGCATTTGACGAAAATGGGGAATTGGTAGACAAAGAAAAAGAAGAATTGCTTGATGCATTAATGCATGATTTTATGATTTATATTGATGTGAATGCACAATTACAGGAGGCACAAGAAGCGAATCGACAAGCGGCGATAAAGCATTCTTGGGATGAATAATAAGGAGAGAAAATAATGAAATTAGTCGGAATAATTGGATCAAATAGTGAACAATCTTATAATCGCATATTAATGAATTATGTTAAAAATGCTCATCGTGACTTATTTGATTTAGACGTGATTGAAATTAAAGATGTTCCGATGTTTAATGTGTCAAATGATCAAACCAATAGTGAGGTCATTCAAGATATTAAACAACGGATAGAAGCTGCAGAAGGTGTTATTATAGCGACACCCGAACATAATTATACGGTTCCGCCTGCTCTAAAGAGTTTAATTGAATATTTAACATATAAAATCCATCCATTAGAAAATAAGCCAATTATGATTATTGGTGCATCGTATTTTTCTCAAGGGACTTCCCGTGCCCAATTACATTTACGCCAAATATTGGAAGCGCCAGGAGCGGGTGCTTATGTGTTTCCCGGAAATGAATTTTTATTAGGAAATGTTAAGACAGCATTTGATGGAAATGGGAAAATTAAAGACAAGGGAACGCAAAAATTTTTACGCGAAACTTTGGAAAAATTTATTCAATTTGCTCAAATAATTAATCGTGTCGACCCAGATTATGGGAAAGATGATGAAGCAGATGCTCATTCAGGTGCGAGTGAAGAAACATTAGATGCAACAACGAGTGCTTCACAACAAGGAGAACCGAAAGAAAATCTATGGGCAACTGAAACAATCGATACATCCAGTGAAGGAATTGAATTAGATGAGGAAGCGTGGGTAGAGCAAGCTAGTGAAAAAACACAAGCAGCTTCAGGAGACGATTATGTTCGTTTAAACCATGGTGTATTAACCGTTAATCAATTAAATTACATGCTTAAAACAGTGCCTTATGAAGTGACTTATGCAGACGATAATAATCAATTTATTTATTATAATCACACGAAGCCAAAAGAAGAAATGTTAGGTGGACGTCAACCAGGTCAAGTAGGTTCATCATTGGGTAAAGTCCATCCTGAACGTACTTTCCATAATGTGTCATGGGTAATCGAACAATTACGTGCAGGTATTCAAGATGAAGTGCGGGTTCGTATACCTGGAAAATCAGGTCAATTTAAAATCCATAATTATCGTGCAATGCATGATTCAGAGGGACGCTACCGTGGAGTGCATGAAATGATTTTTGACTTGCAACCATGGGTTGATTGGTATTTTGAAGAAACAGATGGACAAGTAATCAGTAAAGAAGATGCTTCAAGTACAGCATCAGTTTCAGCAGATGCTGATTTACCTGATGCAAATACAAGTGCATCCCAAACAGAGACGAATGATCAGGATGCTGTAACAAGTGCAACATCCAAAGCGGCAACTGAAGCCGAAGATTTATGGGCTACTAATTCTATAGAAACAACAATTCATTCAGTTGATATGGATGATGATAATTGGGTTAATAAGGCAGCAATTGCAACGAATGCTGTTGAAGGGGATGACTATGTTGAATTAGATCGTGGTGTACTGACCGTAAATCAAATCAATTGGTTATTAGAAACATTGCCGTATGAGGCAACATATGCAGATGATAATAATCAATTCCTTTATTATAATCGTACAAAAGAAAAAGAGGCGATGCTTGGAGGTCGTGGACCATGGCAAGTTGGCTCATCACTTGCGAAAGTTCATCCAGAACGAGCATATGCTGGCGCTGCATGGGTCGTTAATCAATTACGTAATGGCCGTGAATATGTTCGTGTGCGAATTCCTGGTAAGCCTGGTCAATTTAAGGTACATAATTATATTCGGATGGAAGATGAAAATGGTAATTATGCTGGTGTTCATGAAATGATTTTTGATTTACAACCATGGATTGATTGGTATCTTGATCATAATCAAGGACAACACACTGCTACTGATGCAGTTAGTGGGGCAAGCCAAAAAACATCTATTGAAGCGGATGCTTTCTCTGGAACAAAAGCCACTCCAGTGACAATGAATCCTGTAGAAGAATCTAATTCAGAACCATTGGCCGAAGCTGTAACTGGAGCTTCTCAAAAGCAAAGTGAACTCCAAAATGAAGAATCAAAACCAACGAAAGAAGTGCATGAAGATTTATATGCGCGACAAGTGGTGGATACAACCATCATTGGATTAGACAAAGAATCAGATGAATGGGTGGAGTTAGCGGCCCGTGAAACACAACCTGCAAAGGGATCTGACTATGTTCAGTTGGACCGGGGAATTCTAACAGTTGATCAAATTAACTGGATGTTAAAGACATTACCTTATGAAGCTTCATTTGCGGACGATAATAACCAGTTTCTTTATTATAATCATACTAAACCAAGGCATGAAATGTTGGGGGGACGAGACCCATGGCAAGTTGGTTCGCCATTAGGAACAGTTCATCCTGAACGGGCACATCAAGGGGCTGCCTGGGTTGTTGATCAATTACGACAAGGTGAACAAGATGCCGTGACGATTAATATTCCAAGCAAATCCGGAGAGTTTAAAGTTCATCACTATGTAGGGATGCATGATGAAAATAACCAATACCGAGGTGTCCATGAAATGATATTTGATTTACAACCATGGATTGATTGGTATTTGGAACAGACAGGTCAAACATTGAGTGGCGGCAATGATGCAAATTCAAGTGCATCAAATGTAGCTCAAGCTACTGAAACAGAAGTTTCAAATGATAATGATGCGACTTCTAGTGCGACATATTAATGAATAAATAATCAAAAACCTTCCGTTGAAATATAAATCAATGGAAGGTTTTTTGTATAAATATTAATGAGTAGCACCACCGGTGACGGAAATATCATCTTGATCGTCGTATTCTACAATGGCTCTAATACTTGCTTCGATACCACGAGCAATATCATTTAATGACATGGCGGCTTGATTTGGCTTGTCGACAACTTGTTCCATCATAAATGGAATATGCATGAAGCCTGCTTTAGTATTTGGAAACTCTTTATCTACGAGATAGAGTGTTTGATACATAATGTGATTACAAACGAAAGTTCCAGCGGTATTTGAAACAGCAGCAGGTAAACCTTCATCTTGGATAGCTTTAACCATCGCTTTGATTGGTAATTTACTGAAATAAGCTGGTTCCCCGTCTTCCTGAATCGGGACATCGATTGGCTGATTGCCTTCGTTATCTTCAATACGAGCATCATCCTCATTAATTGCTACACGTTCGGGGGTCAGACCCGTTCTGCCTCCAGCTTGACCAATATTAAGCACGACATCGGGTTGATGTTTTTTCATTGCTTCACGAACAGTATCTGCTGATTTGTGAAAGACCGTTGGTATCTCTAATTTAATAATTTGTGCGCCAGCGATAGTATCCGGTAATAATTTAACTGCTTCAATGGCTGGATTTATTGGTTCTCCTCCGAAAGGATCAAAACCTGTGACAAGAATTTTCATAAAATCACTCCTAAATTTAGTTTAACATCAGAACGCAAAGAAATACATCAAAGCGACATGCACAGCCACCATGATCAAAGCAATCGGCATTTGTTGTTTAATGACACTATATTCGGATTTCATTTCCAATAAAGCAGCTGGTAAGGCATTAAAGTTTCCGGCCATTGGTGTCATCAGAGTTCCACAAAAACCAGCTGTCATTGCCAGAGCAGAGGCAATCGCAGGATTAGCACCTTGTGCAATAACAAATGGAATACCAATCCCAACTGTAATAACTGCAAACGCAGCAAAAGCATTTCCCATAATCATGGTAAAGATAACCATACCAAGAACATATGCGATTACACCCCAGAATCGATTATCTGCCGGAATAAATCCAGCAATGAGTTGTGCAATTAAATCTCCGACTCCTGCTGCAGTGAAAACTGTTCCTAAAGCAGCTAGCAATTGAGGTAAAATACCAGTTGTTGAAACTTGTTGAATCATGCGATTATTTTCATCTAATAATTCACTGACTGTATTTTTAGTTACTAAAAATACAGCAATGGTTGCGACTAATGATCCAAAAGCGATTACAGATGAAGATAATGATGGGAAAATATTTGCGACGATAATTGATGTGACACCTAATAATGCAACAGGTAGAAAAATCCAATTGCCAATTTTATCTGAACGAGCCATAGACTGTTCTTCGGTAGCTGTTTGAACATTTCCTATTTGAACTTGTTTAAATAACGTTAAAATTGCTAATATAATAACTAGAATCCCAGATACTAGAGAAGGTAAATATTGACCTACCGCAAATAAAATAGCTAAAATCAACCAAAACAAACCAGTACCAATTCGAGTAGAATTTGTTTTATCAGTGAATGAACGAATAGCAGTATGCAACATCTGTAGCCCGATAATTAAATAGGTGATATTGAGAATGGTAGGTAGGCTATCAGCCAATATTGTATCCCAAGTTGCTAACATATTATTTGTCCTCCTTCTGTTGACGATTAACGATAGATTTAGAAACAAAATAATTATAAATAGAGCCAACAATCAACATAATAATAGCTACGGGTATCGAAGCTTTTGCTATTTCGATGGGTTCAACATTATAGTTTTGTTCTTTTAAGACACCGACGATTAGTAAGACACCAGATGCGCCTAAAAATGTATTTTGTCCGAAAAAATTTCCGAAATTATCATTAGCAGCCGCCAATGATTTTACTCGGTCATCTTCATCTTCAGGCAATTCATAATTTTCTGCTTCTGAACCAGCGATTTCAGTCTTAATGGCTGCCTCACCCATGGGATGAACAATGGGGCGTACAAATTGCGGATGGCCTCCTAGACGGATTGAAAAGAAACCGGAAATAAGACGAATAAATAAATACAAACTGTAAAAAAGTCCCATTGTCAATCCTTGAATAGATTGAATCACTTTGACTGATTGTTGTCTTAATCCATAAGACTCTGCGATTCCTATCATTGGTAAAGTAATAAAGAATAAAGAAACAATTCGATTATTGACAAAAGCTTCACCAAGGATTTCTAAAAATTCTGTCAATGAAATACCAGCTGTTAGCGCAGTCACCAACCCAGCAACGACAACAGTAGAAATAGTATCAAGTTTTAAAATAAATCCAATAACGATAATAATAATTCCAATTAAAGGTAAATACTCCATAAAAACCCTCCTTATAATATGATAATTAATTGTATCAAAATTTTGACTTTAATCCTATGAAAAATTTTAAGTATCACTAGTGTGTGATAGAATTTCGATAATCAGTTTAATGATGTAATAAGAATTAAAAGCATGTTATCATAGTAAAGATTAGTAATTGATAAAAAGTAAATAAAAAACACG
>JBHWOV010000076.1:0-13574 GCA_043424535.1 Aerococcaceae bacterium | reverse complement strand
GCTCTCAACGAGCATCAGTTTGACGAAGTCTTTCCAATCAGTGCAACAGAAGGTGACAATGTACCGGAATTACTGAACACTATTAAAGAATATTTACCAGAGGGACCACAATATTATCCGGCGGATCAAATTATGGACCATCCAGAATATTTTGTGGTAGCTGAATTTATCCGTGAAAAGATATTGCATTTAACACGCGAAGAAATTCCACACTCTGTGGCAGTGCATGTTGAAAGTATGAAACGTAATGATGATGATAAAGTGGAAATTAGTGCCGTGATTTATGTTGAACGAGATAGTCAAAAGGGAATTATCATTGGAAATAAAGGTTCAATGATAAAGAAAATTGGCACCTTGGCTAGAAAAGATATTGAACAATTACTTGGAGATAAAGTATATCTTGATTTATTTGTCAAAGTACAAAAAGATTGGCGTGACCGTAAACATTCACTTGCTGATTTAGGTTATCGCTCAGAAGATTATTAATCATAAGGGGGCAATGAATTGAACGAAACGTTTGAAGGCATTGTCCTTTTTAAGCGTCCTTATCGTGATAATGACGCATTGGTCAAAATATTCACTCAAAAATACGGAACGAAAATGTTTTTTGTGAAGGGATTAAGTCGTCCAAATCATTCATTAAATAGTTACACCTTACCCTTAACAAAGCATACTTTTGTTGGAACCATCAATGATGAAGGTTTATCATTTCTCAAAGAAGCAAGTACCCTTGATATTTACCGCCAAGTCCAAACAGACCCGTTAATTCAAGCCTATGCCGTTTATGTGACTCAATTAGTTGACGCTGCGTGTCCAGATAATGAACCGCGTCCTAAAATATATCATTTATTAAGTGCAGCCTTGAATAAGTTGAATCATTTGATTGCTCCTGAAATTATCGTCGCCTATGTCGAATTACAATTATTGCCTGAATTTGGAACGTATTTTAATTTTGAACATTGTTTATATTGTCAAACAAATCAAGGCCCTTTTGATATGAGTATTAAACAAATGGGCTTGTTGTGCCCACGTCATTTTCATCAAGATCAGCATCGGATGCAAACAGATCCTAATGCTATTTATCTATTACAACAATTGCAACATATAGCGCTAGAGGATATTCAAAATGTTTCACTTTCGCCTTCTTTATTAAATGAAATTCGGAGACTAATGGATGCAATATATGATGAATATGTCGGCTTGCGCTTAAAAAGTAAATCATATTTGAATCAATTAGCAAAAATGGAAGAAGAGATGAATAAATTAATGTTGGCTCGAAAATCAGATAAAGAGCAGACAATGAAGGATCATTCTAGCGATTCGAAAGAAGAATAATGATTGACATTATGGCTGTTTGTCAGTAAAATAATAATCAATGATTTGATCATAGTATAAGAAAGTAAAGCGATTCTAGGATGGTGAGAGCTAGAACAATTCGAAGGCATTTTTAATTATTTAAATAAATGAGGCGCTGATTGTATAAATCAGAATTAGGGTGGAACCGCGATGACATCGTCCCTATGAGATTGAATGGATCTCATAGGGACGGTATTTTTATTTGGAGGAGTATAAAGATGAAAGCAACAACGATACAAGAAATGATTCTTACTTTACAGCAATTTTGGGCAGAACAAGGTTGTTTAATTTTACAAAGTTATGATACAGAAAAAGGGGCAGGGACCATGAGCCCTTATACCTTCTTAAGAGCAATTGGGCCAGAGCCCTGGAATGCAGCTTATGTTGAACCGTCTAGAAGACCAGCAGATGGACGTTATGGCGAAAATCCCAATCGACTTTATCAACACCATCAATTTCAAGTGGTCATGAAACCATCGCCACTTAATATTCAGGAATTATATTTAGATAGTCTAGTAGCATTAGGTATCAATCCTTTAGAACATGATATTCGTTTTGTCGAAGATAATTGGGAAAATCCTTCCCTTGGCTGTGCTGGTTTAGGATGGGAAGTTTGGATTGATGGGATGGAAATCACACAGTTCACTTATTTCCAACAAGTCGGTGGGTTGACATGTGATCCTGTGACAAGTGAATTAACTTACGGATTAGAACGTTTAGCGATGTATATTTTAGATGTCGATAATGTCTATGATTTATATTGGGCACCAGGTATTAAATATGGTGAAATATTTCAGCAACCTGAATATGAGCATACCCGTTATGCATTTGATACGTCCGATACAGAGATGTTATTCGAACAATTTGCAGCATATGAAACTGAAGCGATGACTTGTATCAAAGAACAATTGATTCATCCGGCATATGACTATATTTTGAAATGTTCTCATATCTTTAATTTACTTGACGCTAGAGGTGTGATTTCTGTTTCTGATCGAGCTGGATATTTAGCAAGAATTCGCAAAATGGCACGATCTGTAGCGTCAGGTTTTGTCGAAAAACGTGAACAATTGGGTTATCCATTATTAAAAGAAGATAGTACAAACGCTTAGAAAGGGAATCATTATGACGAAGAATTATTTATTAGAAATAGGTTTAGAAGAAGTTCCTGCACGGTTTTTAAGTGATTTAAGTGACCAATTAAGACTACGAGTGAGTGATTTTCTAACAGATGAACGATTGACTTTTTCATCGATTGAATCATTTGCCACTCCAAGACGATTAGCAGTCATCGTGCGTGATCTAAGTGAAAAACAAGAAGACATTGCTGAAAAAGTTAAAGGACCGGCATTAAAAATTGCGAAAGATGATGCAGGTAATTGGACAAAAGCCGCTGAAGGTTTTGCAAGAGGTCAAGGTGGTACGGTAGAAGATTTGATCACCGAACCAGTAAAAGACGAAGACTATGTTTTCATTCAAAAATTCACACCGGGGTTAAATGCTGAAGCGGTATTACCTAAAATTGTTGACGTTGTTTCACATATGATATTCCCTGTGTCGATGACTTGGCATAACTACCATACGCCATATATTCGACCAATCCATTGGTTTGTTTCATTATTAGATGACGAAGTCATTCCTTTTGAATTTATTGAAGTAGAAGCAGGACGTCAAACGCAAGGACATCGCTTTTTAGGAGAAGCTGTTGACATTAAAACAGTCGATGACTATGAAACTCAATTAAAAGAACAATATGTCATCGCCTCTTATGATGAGCGAAAAGAAATCATCCATGATCAAATTCAAGCGATTGCCCAAGAAAATCATTGGCATATTCCAATTGATGAAGCATTATTAGATGAAGTGACCTCATTAGTTGAATGGCCAACCGCATTTTCAGCATCCTTTGCAGAGAAATATCTGGCGATTCCTAAAAAAATATCTGTTACTGCGATGCGTGATCATCAACGTTATTTCTATGTTGAAGATATTGATACAGGTGCTTTACTTCCTTATTTTGTTTCTGTTCGTAATGGAAATGAAGAATTTATCGAAAATGTTGCCCGTGGGAATCAAAAAGTATTGCGTGCGCGCTTAGAAGATGCTTTATTCTTCTACGAAAATGATATGAAACAATCGATCGATTATTTCGTCGATAAATTAGCCCATGTCAATGAACATTATAAAATTGGTACCATCAAGGAAAAACAAGATAGAGTACATACACTGATTCCTAAATTAGGACAAGCAATCGGAATTTCAGATCAAGCAATAAAGATAGCCCAAGAAGCAGCTTCCATTTACAAATTTGATTTAATAACTGATGTAGTTGATGAATTTGCTGAATTACAAGGTTATATGGGCGGTTATTATGCTAAAGCTTTTGGTGTAGACGATGAAGTGGCACGAGCGATTGCCACACAATATTTACCAGTGACATCTGGAGGAGCACTTCCTGAATCTTCAGCAGGAGCATTATTAGCAATCGCTGATAAATTGGATACCTTGTTTGGTTACTTCACACATGATATGCAACCGACTGGATCGAATGACCCTTATGCATTGAGACGCCAAGCTACCGGTATTTTAGAGATTCTTCTTGATCAAGAGTGGCATATCGATTTAAGTAAATTACTTCAAGAAACAATGGCTGATCGAGAAATGCAAGATACAAAAGTGGTCAATGACTTGATTCAATTTATTAAAAACCGTTTAGAACCAGCACTTAATAAGGCAGGAATTGATTATGATATTATTAATGCGGTTCAAAATGCACGAGGTTTAGATTTATTATATAATGTGAACGCAGCAATCCAGTTACAAGCGATGAAGAAAATTCAACCGCAAGAATACCGTGAAATGATGGAAGCATTAACACGTGTAGTCAATTTAGGGGTAAAACATCAAGGCGATAAAGCGATGGATGAAACGCTAGTGGAATCCAATACTGAGCGTCAATTAATCTCTGCCATTGAAGATTTACCAAGAATTGAAACGGATCCTGAGGAACAAATAGCAAACTTTAAATTGTTAGTTCGTCCAATCAATCATTATTTTGAAAATAATATGGTTAATGCAGATGATGAAAAAATTAAGCAAAATCGTTATGCAACCATGGCGGCTTTAACTGATTATATTTTCCTAATGTTAGATCCTCGGGAGATTATTACAAAATTTTAAATAAATATAAAGGAGCCAAAAATGTCAACTTTTTTAGATTATGCAAAAGTTAACGTCAAAGCTGGTAAAGGCGGCGATGGGATGGTGGCTTTTAGACGTGAAAAATATGTCCCTGACGGTGGCCCTGCAGGTGGTGACGGTGGTAAAGGTGGCGACATTATCTTCGTAGTTGATGAAGGACTGCGAACATTAATGGATTTTCGATATAATCGTCACTTTAAAGCCAAAAATGGGGAAAATGGCATGAGTAAAAATAAATTTGGAGCAAATGCGGAAGATTTATTGGTTGCCGTGCCCCCTGGAACAATGGTGAGACATAGTGAAACAGAAGCTTTGATAGCTGATTTAACAGAAGATGGACAAAGTGTCATTGTCGCTAAGGGCGGCCGCGGTGGGCGTGGAAATACACGTTTTGCAACGCATAAAAATCCCGCTCCATCCATCTCAGAAAATGGTGAACCAGGTCAAGAATTCGAGTTAACACTTGAATTAAAATTACTTGCAGATGTTGCATTAATAGGTTATCCAAGTGTTGGAAAATCAACCCTTTTATCTGTTATAAGTAATGCTAAACCGAAAGTTGCCGATTATCAATTTACCACATTGACACCTAATCTTGGCGTAGTGCAATTAGATAATCAACGTGAATTTGTTGTTGCAGATACTCCTGGTTTAATTGAAGGAGCATCAGAAGGTGTCGGCTTGGGAATTGATTTCTTACGCCACATTGAACGAACCAACATTCTATTGCACATTATTGATATGGCTGGAACACATGGTAGAGATCCTTTTGATGATTTTGTCAATATTATGGGGGAATTAGCAGCATATAATGAACGATTATTATTACGACCAATGATTATTGTCGCAAATAAAATGGATCAAGAAGACGCCAAAGAAAATTTACCAGATTTCAAACAAGCTCTAAAAACTTATTGTGTAGAGCATGAAATAGTCATGCCTGAAATATTTGAAATCAGCGCATATCAAAAGAAAGGCTTAACACCATTACTTGAACGGACTTATGAAATGGTTCGTGAACTCGACTTTGTACCACTAGAAGAGGAAGAAGTGGTCGATTTTGTTCATTATCAATTAGAAGAAGAGCAAGCGCCATTTGAAATTACGCGTCTCGATGCGGATTATTATTTAATTAGTGGTGAGAAAATTGAAAAATTATTCGCGATGACGAATATGGCCCATGATGAAAGTATTCAACGCTTTTCACGTCAAATGCGTTCGATGGGAATTGATCAAGCTTTACGCAATGCGGGTGCCAAAACCGGTGATACGATTGAACTGTCTGGTTATCAATTTGAATTTATGGATTAGGTGATATCATGTCACAAATAAAAAATCACAATAGAATTGCTGCTTTTGATGGATTAAAAGGTTTCGCTATTTTAAGTATTTTAGCTTATTATTTTTATGAACATCTTCTTCCAGGTGGTTATCTGGCAGTAAATATCTTTTTATTTTTTGCAGGCTTCATGAATGTACGTTATTTTTATAAAAGAGAAGAAGCGAATCAATCTTATTCAATTTTAAAATATTATAAAAAACGTTTATCCAGAATGTTCTTCCCAATGCTTTGGTTAATTATCTTTGTCTCAGCTTTTGTCCTTTTATTTGCTTCTGATTTTTTGGTAAATTTAAGGGGTACCAGTATTGCGTCATTATTTTTCGTTAATAATTACTATCAATTAGCGAATAATTTTTCCTATTTTTTTGATGCAGTGGCTCCCAATCCATTTACTCATTTGTGGTATGTGTCACTACTGGCTCAATTGATTGTATTGACGCCTTTACTTGTCAAATTAGTATATTCCTTCCATAAACAAGCACCCACAGCGAGTGTAATGTTAGGAATTTTATCGGTTGTATCATTTATCACCATGGCCTATTTGTATTCGGGAAGTCAAGATCCATCGAATGTCTATTATCGTATTAGCACAAGAGCGTTTGCCTATACACTTGGTGGAGCGGTCGGTTTTCTGCTTCCATTAAATTTGAAGCATACGATAGTAAATAATAAGCAACGTCAAATCATTAATGGTGTAGGTGCTGTGCTAATCATACTTATAGGGTTGATGATGACATTCATGTATGGAACGCAGGATTTTGCTTATTACTTTGGAATGTTTCTCTTTACTCTGATAGTAGCTGTTTTCTTTGTAATTTTGACATTTGATGATTCAATTTGGAATAAACTATTTTCATTTAAGCCATTAACTTGGCTAGGTAGAAGAAGTTATTCTTATTACTTATGGTTTTATCCAATTTATTTAATTGTACCGAAATTAGGTATTTTTTCGAATCTAAATTATTCTTTGTTATTACTGATTCAATTTATTTTGCTAATAATATTTGCAGAAATCAGTTATCGTCTATTCGAACAAGAAGTGATCGATTTACCTATTGGTCAAGATTTTAATTGGAACAAAATGCGTCATCAATTCAAAGTGTTGTCTAAGAGCGGTAAAGCATTAATGAATATTAAAGTGATGACAGGTATTTATGTAGTCCTTTTATTAGGAGCCATCATTGCTCAAATCCAATCACGTTCTGGAACGGAAGATATTGCGGAATTAGAAGCTTTAATTGAATCTAATCAAGAACAAGTCGTTGAAGAGCAAAGTGAGCCAACTGAGAATCGAGCCATTAATAATATTGATGGTTTAAGCCAAGAGGAACTGCTATATGCCAATGGTTTAGACGTGACATTTTTTGGTGATTCCACCTTATTATCAGCAGCTAATCAAGTCAAAGCAGTGTTTCCTAAAGCGGTGATTGACGGAGCTATCGGTAGACAACTATATAATAGTTATGCTGATATCGCTTCGTTAGAAGAACAAGGATTACTGAAGGATACGGTAATATTTTTATTAGGTTCAAATGGGACTTTTGGTCAAACACAAATCGATGATATTATGAGTGTGGTTGGGGACCAAAGAGATGTTTATTTTGTCACTTCCAATGCTCAAAGGGCTTGGACAACGGACGCGAATAATCAATTGAAACAAGCAAGTGAACGTTATGGAAATGTTGAGATCATTGATTGGGCAAATTTTGCTACCAATCATCCAGAATGGCTAAGAGAAAGTGATCAAGCGCATCCAACTACGGTGGGAGCACAAGAGTTAGCCAAATTTATCGCAAAAGAAGTTTATCGATTGAGATAAATTGTGCTTAGCATAATGTATAGTTAATAAGACTTTAATTTCATGACTAATTTCCATTATAATAACATTGATTAAACTTTTTCGATGTGCAAAATACAGTGGAATATTTAAGGGGTCTGAAATTATTGTCTTTTTTAAATGGATTTTATTAGAAAGAGGTTTCGCATGGAAATACAATTTTTAGGAACTGGAGCGGGAGTCCCTTCTAAAACTAGAAATGTGAGTTCTTTAGCATTAAAACTATTACAAGAAATAAACCAAATTTGGTTATTTGATTGTGGTGAAGCAACACAGCACCAAATTTTAGAAACAACGATACGACCGCGTAAAATCCGCCGGATTTTTATCACTCATCTCCATGGGGATCATATTTTTGGCTTGCCAGGTTTTTTAAGCAGTCGATCGTTTCAAGCTGGAGATGATCAAGAACCATTGACGATTTATGGACCACCTGGTATTAAGGATTTTATTACCGTGACACTCAAAACTTCTAAGTCACATTTATTATATTCTTTAGAGATTGTGGAATTAGATCCCAATGGTGGGGTTATTGATTTAGATCAGAATTGGCAAGTGAACTATTTACCACTTAAACATGGCGTATTATCTTTTGGTTATCGGGTCCAAGAACCAGATGCACCTGGAGAATTATTAATTGACCAACTGGCAGAATATCATATTCCCAATGGTCCAATTTATGGACAGTTGAAGAGAGGAGAAACAGTCACTCTGGAAGATGGGACTGTCTTAGATGGCAAAGATTTTATCGGCCCGAATAAAAAAGGTCGAGTAATTACTGTTTTAGGCGATACTAGACCGAATACGAATATCCAACGCTTAGCACAAGATGCGGATGTATTAATTCATGAAGGTACTCATGCCTCTGATGAAGCGAAGATGGCTAATCAATACTATCATTCGACCGTGACGCAAGCAGCACAAGCAGCTCAGAGAGGGAATGTGGGGCAATTATTAATTAATCATATCAGTGCACGATATCTTCATAAAGATATTCAGCGAATGGAAAAAGAAGCACAAAAAACTTTTAAAAACACACATATAGTGCATGATTTGATGGAGTTTGAAATAAAACTTTCGTAAGTCATTCGAATATTCTTTAAGAAAAAAATGTGATATTATTAGCTATATAAGAAAAGGGGGAGCAAGATGAAAAATCAAGCGAAATTAATATTTGGTATCATTATATTAATCGTTATTACTGTATTTGCCATTCAAAACACTAATAGTGTTGAATTGGATCTTATTTTTACACATTTTGATATACCACTCGTGTTAATTATTCTTTTTAGTGTTTTATTAGGCGTTATCGTGGGTATGATTGGTGCAGCAACGAATACTAGTGCAAAGTCAAGAGAAATCAAAAGACTTAACCGTCAAGTAGAAAAAGAAAAAGACTTAAGAAAACAAGAATTAATTGATAAGGATGCAAAAATTGCTGACTTAAGATCTCAATTAAGTGATAAAGACCTTAAGGAAAGAAATACGACCGTTTATGACTCACTAGTAGAAACGCCTGTATCAGAGACTTCCACAAAGGATGAACTCCATTAATGGTGAATTCTAAAGACATTAGGAGCGATAGCATGTTAAATCTAGCCAATTACTCTTGGTCAATTAAAGAAGTAGAAGATGAAGATGCCATTTTAGCATCTTTACAAGAAGCGGGGCTGAAATATTCGCCCGCTTTTTTGCGTATCTGTATACGGCGTGGATTGACTACGGTCGAATCCATTGAAAAAGCGACCAATCAGCAACCACAACTATTTCATGACCCATTTTTAATGCACGATATGACTTTGGCGACTGAGAGAATTGAAGAAGCTGTAGCGCTAGGTGAAAAGATTGTCATTTATGGGGATTATGACGCCGATGGCATAACGAGTACGCTTATATTGTATGAAGGCTTGCAAATAATTGGTGCGAATGTGACATATTATTTACCTAATCGTTTAACCGATGGTTATGGTCCAAATCTCGCTCGTTATCAGCAATTAATAGAAGAAGAGAAAGTTGAATTAATCATTACTTGTGATAATGGTGTTTCCGGGCATGAAGCAATTGATTATGCTAATTCGCAAGATGTTGATGTTATCGTGACGGATCATCATCAAATTCAAGAAACATTACCAGATGCCTATGCTATTATCCATCCTGCGCATCCGGATGGAAAATATCCCTTTGAAGAACTGAGTGGCGCTGGAGTTGCTTTAAAAGTGATCGCAGCAATACTTGAAGAAGTGCCGGCAGAATTTATGGAATTGGCAGCGATTGGAACGGTTGCAGATATGATGGCATTAACAGATGAAAATCGGACGATTGTGTTAGCAGGATTAGAAGAAATAAAACATACTCAACGGATTGGCCTTCAATTAATGTTATCCTCCGCATCCGTTAATATTGATTCTGTCAATTCACAAACGATTGGATTTGTGATTGGACCGCGCTTAAATGCTGTGGGACGATTAGGCGATCCAAGTCCAGGTTTAGAGCTGTTGAGTACTCATGATGCTGACCAAGCCAAAGAACTCGTTTCATTTATTGAAAGTCAAAACACAGAGCGTAAGCAAATTGAAATCGATATTATGGATGAAGTAGAAGAAAAGCTGTCGACTTATGATTCCTTACCAGATATCATTATCGAGTCCAGCCCAAATTGGGCTGCTGGCGTATTAGGAATTACGGCAGGAAAAATCGTCCGCAAATATCATAGACCAACGATTTTATTCCAAGAGCAAGATGATCAGTTTAAGGGAAGTGGTCGGAGTATTGAAGGAGTCGACCTTTTTGAGTTGCTGACTGATAATAAAGACACTATCAAATATTTTGGTGGCCATAGTCAAGCAGCTGGGATGACATTGGATAGTGAACAGTATGTTTCGTTTAAGGAACAAATGATGCAATCGATGGAGCCACTGCAATCTGTCATTCAACAACCGCAAACACTGGATATTGATATTGTCTTAGGAACTGATGAGATTGATGAAGCTTTAGTTGAAGAATTTGATTTACTTCAGCCATTCGGAATGGCAAATGAAGAACCGATTGTGAAGATTGAAGAATCAATTATTAGCCAATGTCGCGCGATCGGTTCAGAGAAAAATCATCTGAAGATGACGGTTCAAAATAAAACGCAAAGAGATAGTGAATTACAGACGATTGGCTTTCATATGATGGATCAAGCTCAGCCTTTGAAGACAGGACTTCCAGTTCATCTTGTCGGGAAATTATCAATCAATGAATGGAATAATCAACGAATTCCTCAATTGCAATTACTTGATTTAGGTACAGAGGGGACAGTTTGGATTGATTGCCGAGGTAGTCGGATACCGGATGGCGTATTATCATTAGATGAAGCTATCTATGTCTTTACTCATAGCCAATTGGCCCAACAATTTGAGTCGCGAATTCTTTCAAATTCAAAAATTTATCTTTATGATCAGTTGCCAAATCAACTTGATCAATCGATATTAGTTTTGATGGAACCAGCTCCTACGCTCGCGTCATTAAAACGTCTGTTTTCTAAATTTTCGTTTAAGGAAGTGTATTTAGGAAGCTATGTTCATGAATCCAAATACATGGCTGGGCTTCCTACTAGGGATGAAACAGCATTATGCTACCGCTGGTTACGACAACAAGAGCCATTTATGATTCGTGAGAATTTAGCACGTATTTCACAACAATTAGGGCTATCGATAACAATATTAAAATTACTATTTATAATGTTTTTTGAAGCAGGTTTTGTTACAATAGAAAATGGTGTTATCGAAAATGTTGAAAAACTTCCAGAAAACAAAACAGATTTAACACAAACAAAAGCTTATCAAAATTATGAAGAAGCGATGCAAGTTGAACAATTAATGAACTATGAACCGATTGAAGTAGTAAAAAACAAGGTTGAGGGGAAATGACAAAATGAATTTGGAAAATTATATAGCACGTGTTGACAATTATCCGACAGAAGGTATTATTTTTCGTGATATTACACCACTAATGGCAGACGGTGAGGCTTATCATTATTCTGTCCAAAAAATGGTTGATTATGCTAGAGAATTAGAAGTGGATGTTATTGCGGGTCCTGAAGCACGTGGCTTTATTTTTGGTTGCCCGGTAGCATTTGAATTAGGAATAGGCTTTGTTCCTGTTAGAAAGCCAAATAAATTACCTCGTGAAACAATCGAAGTATCTTATGATTTAGAATATGGATCGAATGTGCTCACGATGCATAAAGATGCCATTCAACCAGGGCAGAGAGTATTAATTGTTGATGACTTATTAGCCACTGGAGGTACAATTAAAGCAGCAATTGATTTAGTAGAAAAACTTGGTGGGATTGTTGTCGGTTGTAGTTTCCTCATTGAATTAGATGATCTGAATGGAGCTCAGATGCTAGAAGGTTATGATTATCAGACACTCTTACATTATTAATTAAATTATTGAATTTTAAAATTTTAGCCCAACATTCACTCAATTTGAGTTTAAGAATGAAGGGCTTTCTTAATAAATTGGATTTTTCTTTAAAATGAAAAAAGCATCCATTCTCTAAAATAGAATGAATGCTTTAATTTTCAACATAATGGACTTAAAATTCTCTGAAAAGACTCACGACTTTACCTAAAATGGTAACCTGGTCGAGAATAATATCATCCATCGCATCATTTTCTGGGCGTAATACATAATGATCGGCTTTTTTGAAAAAAGTCTTGCAAGTGGCTTCATCATCTTCAGTCATGGCTACGACAATCTCGCCATTTTCTGCTGTTGGTTGACGTCGGACAGTAATGAGATCGCCATCCATGATTCCGATATTGATCATACTTTCCCCTGCTATTTCGAGCATGAATAAATCATTGGCATCAAAATGACTTAAATGAGTTGGAACTGGATAGTAATCACTTGCATCTTCAACTGCTAAAATGGGAGCCCCTGCGGCTACTCGACCAAGCATTGGAATTTCTTTCGGTTGAATATCTAAAGCTTGGAGTGCTAATTCCGTGAGTTCAATCGCTCGTGTTTTACTAGCATCCCGGGTGAGATAGCCCGCTTTTTCTAATCTGGATAAATGCCCATGAACAGTGGAAGTGGAAGCGAGGCCAACCTGGCTACCAATTTCACGGACAGTAGGAGGATAACCATTGGATTGAATCGCTTGATAAATACATTCAACAATGGCATATTGTTTATTAGTCAATGATTTCATGGGTTTTCAACTCTTTCCTAAATGATAATTTAATTATAGCAAAGTATATTTCAGTATGCAAACAAATGTTCGTAAAGGAGATAATTATGTTAAGTGAAGATAAATTAAATAGAATCAGTGAACTAGCTCGCAAGAAAAAAGCAGAAGGGCTAACTGAAGAAGAAATTAAAGAACAAAAAGCATTGCGTGAAGCTTATTTAAAAAATTTTAGACGTGCTTTTTCAAAAAATGTTGAAGGGATTAAAGTTGTTGATCCAGAAGGTAATGATTTGACATCGGAAAAAGTCAAAGAAATTCAAATAAAAAATGGGTTACGTAGCAAAGAGCAAGAATAAGCTTGCTTGATTAGGTATCATCAATTTGATAAGATAAGAAAAGAAATTTTATCCCAACTTAAGGAGAGATTGTATTGGAAACTTGGATTTGGATTGTTTTAATTATTGTAGCATTGCTAGCAGGGTTAGCAATCGGCTTTTTTGCAGCACGAAAATATATGTTAGAATATTTTAAAGAGAACCCACCAATCGATGAGCGCATGATTGTACAAATGATGACTCAGATGGGAAGAAAGCCATCAGCTAAACAAGTACAACAAATTATGAATTCAATGAAACAACGTTAAAATGGAGACACACACC
>JBHWOV010000075.1:0-10282 GCA_043424535.1 Aerococcaceae bacterium | reverse complement strand
CGTGTCAAACTAAAAAGCCTAGAGAACATTTAATCTCTAGGCTTAAAATTTCTTCATATATAATATTCAAAGGAAACAATTATTTTATATCGGATATTACGATACTTCTTATATTATCTTCTCCATCAGATTTATATCTCCGAGGGATTATTGTTATTTATTCACCACAATAATCTTTCGCACATTACATTCTGTATGAAGACTGTTTTGCGAGTATCATCATCGGACTGAGCATGGACTGGCACATATCACTCTCTTAGTGCTTTAGCACTTAGAGAGCTGAATAGCCAGCCAAGTCCTGAGACCTTGGCTCAGGACGTTGCCCGATAATGATACGAGCGGAACAGGCGAAATACAGAACAGTCACAAACTTTGGTCATAAAAATAGTGCTGGCATTTTACTGCCAACACTAAATAAACACACATGAAATAATATTATTCCTCCAGCTCGGTTAGGAAATAGGTAAAGCCCTCGCCGTGGACTTCTTGCACTTCGGAAATCGTCACGAATGCATTATTATCATATTGCTGGATTAACCGCTGCAGCCGCATCACCTGTGCATTACTCACCACCACATAAAGCATCGGACGCTCCGCCTTCGAATAAAAACCACTCGCATTTAAAATCGTCACGCCCCGATCTAAATCCTCAATAATCGCTTGCCCAATCGCTTCATACTCATCTGAAATAATATGGAAAGCCCGCTTTGGATTGAGACCAGAAACGATGAAATTGATAATGCGCGACGTCAAGAAAATCGCCACCATCGTAATGATGCCTTTTTCAACACCGATAATCGTCGTCACCAATAACACGATAAATAAATCGAGGATGAGTAAGCCCGTTGAAACAGGAATGCCGGTAAATTTATGTAAAATCAGCGCAATAATATCGGTACCCCCGGTCGAGCCATTGCCAACAATTACGAGCCCCAGGCCAATCCCCATCAGAATGCCCATCAAAATCCCCGCCGTCAATAGATTGTCCGGCATGAAGGGTGTCGGCTTAACAAATTCGAGGAAGAAGGACAGAACTAAGATTGAAAAAATGGTATAAAAAATGGTCGTCTTATTTAAGAATTTCCAGCCAATCGCTAATAAAATTAAATTGATAACCAGAGTCGCGAGGGCGATATTGGTGCCGACGGTATAATTCATAAATAAAATCAGTCCGGTAATGCCGCCTTCACCTAATTCATTCGGCAAGGTAACCCAATTAATCGCAACCGCGAAGAAGAGACTCCCGATGGTCACTAAGATAAGATTTTTAATAATTTCTTTCATGCTAAGCTCCTCTCTGTCCCCCAAATTATAGCATCATTTTGATAGTCAAAAAGTTAATGATTAGAGATAAAATCGGCTCCACTCACCGGAATTTCTCATAATCTAAAAACACTTTCATCACCTAAGTATTGAAAGAATCAGCCATTATGTTAAAATAGGAGGAGTGAAATCAATCAACCTTGAATTAAGGAGGAAGATCAATGTACGATATATTACTACTCGCACTGGTTATTGTGTCAGTATTGTTAATTATTCTTGTGATGATGCAACCATCAAAAGGAAATGCGGCCAGTTTATTAACCGGCGGTGACGATGGTCAACCGCGTACGAAGGCTAGAGGATTCGAAGCATTTCTGATTCGCGCGACAACGGTTTTAGGTGTCTTATTCTTTGTTTTGAACATCGCATTAGCCTATTTAACATCTCATTAACATTCAATGCTCCTGCTTAACGGTGTTAGGTTGGAGTTTTTTTCTTTATATTCCCCTTTAAATTGGTTATGATTGAAATAGAGAATATAGAAATAGGTGATGATTAATGGACGTACCATTCCAAGGAGCAAGATTCCTTGAAGCAGATAATCATGAGATAGGGATTGTCTTATTTCATGCTTATACCGGTTCAACGAATGATATGAACCTATTAGGACGCCGTTTAAATAAAGCAGGATACAATGTGTTAATGCCTTTATTAAAAGGACATGCCACGAATGACATTCATGATATTTTAGATGCGAATATTGAGATTTGGCGCCGTCAATCGAAGGAAGCGGTCGAGTGGATGTGTCATCATTTCGATCAAGTTTTTGTCTTTGGCTTATCGCTAGGTGGATTGTTTGCGATCGATGCCTTAATCGATGATTCGCTACCTGTGAAGGCAGGGGGGACTTTTAACTCGCCGATTGTCCGTGAACAGACGGTCACCATCGACGATGTCTTCAAGGCTTATACGCGCAATCTATACAAGAAAAATGATCAATATGACCAATTTGAAGACGATTGGCCAAGCATCAAATTTAAATACACCGAACAAATGCACGACCTGGAAATGTTCAAAGCCTCATATCGCAATCAGCTCGACACCATTAAAGTGCCGGTATTGCTGGTGCAATCATTGAAAGATACGATGGTGCGTGGCGCCGATATTCATGAAGTCGTCCATGCGATGGCCGGAGTGGATATGACGCTGAAGACATTCCCAGAAAATACACACGTGATAACAGTTGACCGCAATCGCCAATCATTCGAAGCCTTTGTGGTAACCTTTATCGAACGAAATAGTCATTAATTCATCTCTTATTTGACGGGATGAATTGGAGGAGAGAACATGAGTTTATCAAAGTTAGAAAAGAATTTAATCGCATTTTTCGAAGAGCATGCCGACAAAGCTTATAAAGCCGATGAAGTCGCGAGTGTCTTTAATTATCGCGGGAATAAAAATTACAAACGCTTAATCAAAGCCTTAAACTTTTTAGAGCATATTGATGAATTAGAAATCACAGCGCAAGGTAAATACCAACGCAAACAACAACGTTCGAAACAAGCGACGGGTATTTTCCGTGCCAATGCCAAAGGATTCGGTTTTGTGTCGGTTGAAGCAGATGAACCTGATCTCTTTATCCCGCCAAATAATATTGGGGCAGCGATGGACGGCGATGAAGTTGAAGTGACGATTCTGAAGGAAGTCAATCCCCAAACGGGGAAAGGGTCTGAAGCCCGTATTGACCGTGTCGTTGAGCGTGCGACCCAACAATTAGTCGGTGAATTTTACGCATATAATAAGGAAGAACGCGAGAAAACAGGCTATATTGGTTTCGTTGAACCCAATACGACCAGCTCGCGCCATTTACAAATTTTTGCTTTGCCTGAAGGGGTCAATCCTGTGGACGGCAGTATTGTCATTATTAAAATCAAAGACTATCCAACCGCCGAACGTCCGAATGTGATGACCGGACTGGTTGCCAAGGAAATCGGCCATAAAAATGCGCCGGGTGTCGATATTTTATCGGTGCTCTACAAATTTAATATTCCCCATGAATTTCCCGAAAATGTCATGGCAGAAGTCGAACAATTCCCGGATACGGTCAGTGCGGAAGACATGGCAGGGCGCGTCGATTTAAGAGACGAGCTGATTTTCACGATTGATGGCGCGGATGCCAAAGACTTGGATGATGCGATTTCGATTGAGCGTTTAGACAATGGCCATTACCGCTTAGGCGTTCATATCGCCGATGTGTCCCATTATGTGCGCGAAAATTCAGCCATTGACCGCGAAGCAGCCGAACGGGGGACGTCGGTTTATTTAACGGACCGCGTGGTGCCAATGTTACCGCCGAAATTATCTAATGGGATTTGTTCACTGCATGCCCATGAAGACCGTCTAACTAAATCTTGTGTCATGACGATTGACGGCAAAGGAAAAGTCCAAGACTATCAAATTCTCAGCAGTGTCATCTCATCGAGCTACCGCATGACTTATGATGATGTCAATGCGATTATCGAAGGTGATATGAAATTGCGTGAGGAATACGAAGAGCTCGTGCAACCGATTGAGACGATGGTGGAATTGCACCGTATTTTAGAGAGTATGCGTCGTCGTCGCGGGGCGATTGACTTTGACTCGCAAGAAGCGCAAATCATTGTCGATGAAGACGGTAATCCAACGGACATTCAAGTTAGAGAACGTGGCGTCGGTGAACGCCTGATCGAATCCTTTATGTTAGCTGCGAATGAAACGATCGCAGATCATTATACGAAGAAGGAATTACCATTTATTTATCGGGTGCATGAGTCACCGGATGAAGACCGGATTACCTCTTTTGCGGAATTTGCGACGACTTTTGGTTTAATCTTACGAGGAAGTACTGCGGACGTTGAACCGAAGCAATTACAAACCCTCCTCAATGCAGCCAAAGGCGAACCGTATGAGCCGGTCTTATCGATGATGTTGCTAAGAAGTATGCAACAGGCTGTGTATTCCGAAGAACCCAAAGGGCATTTTGGATTGGCAGCCAGAGACTATACGCATTTCACTTCGCCCATTCGTCGTTATCCAGACTTAATTGTCCACCGTTTAATTACGAATTATGCCAAAGGTCGTCCGAGTCAGAAATACTTGAATAAAGTGACCGACCAATTACCAGGCATTGCTGATCATAGTTCGCAAATGGAGCGCCGTGCGGTCGATGCCGAGCGTGAAGTGGACGCGATGAAGAAGGCCGAATATATGGCGCAACATGTTGGCGAAACATTCGACGGCACGATCAGTTCGATTACCTCATTTGGGATGTTTATTCAGTTGCCGAATACGGTTGAAGGCTTAGTCCGCCTCGACCAAATGAAGGGCGATTATTATCAATTTAATAAAGACCATTTGATGTTGATTGGCGAACGCACGGGACGTGCTTTTCGCATCGGACAACAAGTCACAATCGAAGTGGCCGCAGTTGACGTTGAAGAACGCCAAATCGATTTTGATTTGTTAGATGCGGAACACATCGACGTCGATTCATCGATTATTCGTCCGACGCGCAAACAAAAACGCAATAAAAAACGCCGCAAAGAACCCCAAGATCACCAATCAAAACAAAACAATAAGAAAAAAGGGCGCAAGAAACATTCTAAACAGCCCAATTTTAAAATTAAGAAGAAAAAGAAATAATAAAGGAGGAATGACATGAGCAAGGTTAAAACCAAACCGCTCGCTTCCAACCGAAAAGCAAGACATGATTATGAAATTGTCGATACTTATGAAGCCGGACTCGTACTCCATGGCACCGAGATAAAATCCATCCGCGCAGGAAAAGTCAATCTGCAAGATGGCTTCGTCTCGATTCACCGGGGAGAAGCATGGCTTAAGGGCGTACATATCAGTCCTTATGAACAAGGTAATCAATTCAACCATGACCCACTCCGCGACCGTAAATTATTGCTTCACAAGCAACAAATTGCGAAATTAGGTCAAGAAGTCAAGCAAATGGGCTATACGATTGTGCCATTAAAAATGTATCTCGTCCGTGGCCGTGCCAAAGTACTTATCGGACTGGCACGCGGTAAAAATCGTTATGACAAACGTCATGCCCTCAAAGAACAACAAGCCAAACGCGATATTGATCGCGCTATGAGAGCACGATAACGTCTATTTTTATAGGCGTTTTTTCTTTATAAAAATGTGAATTTTTCTTGTCTTTATCTTGATATCATCACAAAACAGCCCAAATTATAGTGAAATATGGTAAAATAGAGGTATGAAAGCAAAGGAGTGAGATGATGAATAAAAAAATTATCACCACAGGTTTAGTTGCATCATTATTGACAGTAGGAGGCGCGAATGTTGTTCTCGATTCCGTTCTGCCTGTTCAAGCAGTGGCGACACAACAACAAGGTAAACAATTAGTATCGCTAGGAGCGTCAGTAACTGACCAACAAGCTCAACAAACATTACAATTATTGGGCGCGGGTCATATTCCAGCCAGCAATATTACATATGTTGACGGAAATATGGTAAACCGTTATTTAAATGACGGCTCAAATGCTAGCACGACAGTGTTATCGAGTGCTTATATTTCTGAAATGCCTCAAGGTTACGGTGTGCGTGTAAATATCGTGACACCTGAAAATATTACTTTAGTATCGCCAACTACTTATCAAAATGCGGCGATCACTGCGGGGGTTCAAAATGCGCAATTAAATATTGCGACGGTTGCGCCAGTTACGGGTGAAGGTGCCCTTGTTGGGATTTATGCTTTGTTAGAAAATGAAGGTTCATTAAATCAACAAGACGCACAAGTTGCGCAAAAAGAAATTCAAGTGATCAACAATATCACGAATAATACGCAAATTAACAATACGCAAATCAACCAAATGATCAAAGAAATCAAGATTGCGATTGTTAACCAAAATATTCAAAATAATGGCGATGTTAACATTGTCCAAATTGTTGAACAATATGCGAATGAAAATGGCTTGTCTAATCAAGATGTCATCGACGAATTGATTAAATACTTCGAAGAGTTCAAACAAACAGAAGCGGCTAGCACAGAAGAAACAGCTGACCAATTAGAAAACAGTATCGTAATGTCTTGGCCTGAACAATTACAATCATTATCTGAAGGCAAACCTGCTGAAGAAATTCTTGAAGGTGATCGCTTAGATTATACGGATCAAGATAAATTCCATCCAGCATTCCAAGCATTTTCAGATAGAATGTATCAATTGATTGAACAAGATGCGCCAATTCAAGAATTATATAGTCATACTTTCGTCTTTGAGAAAATGACACCAGACTTAACTGGGGACGAAAAACGTGCGTTGAATGAATTGCGTACGGTAATGTATGAGTATGCGGCGAATAAAGATGCGCAACCAAACCAAACGAAAACTGTTTGGACGCAAACATTGAATGATTTCGAATCATTGAAAACAACGGATCCAACATTGGCTGAAATTTACCAACGTATTGCGAATGCGTCAGGTTATGCGCCTGAAGCGTATAGCTTTGTTGACTTAGAACAAGACGAGAAAGAAATTAAAGTCTCTGTTCGCGATGATTCAAGACCTGATCAACCGATTGTGGGTACTTATGTGTTCAATTTAGAGACGGGAGAAGTTTCTGAAGTGGATTCAGCAACGGATACTCTCATTCCAATTGCGGATACATTTGATTTCAATGCGACTTATGGTGTGAATGTGGATAATAATTATCCTGCACAACCAATTTCACCGGACTATACGATTCCTGGTTATGAGCCTGAGTCAAGTACGAGTGAAGAGGAGAGCGAGTCTGAGGAGACAAGTTCTGATGAGTCAGAGTCTGAGTTAGAAGAACTGCCTTCTTCTGAGGAGCCTGTGGAGACTGCGCCTGAGGTGAGCCAGCCTGCGGTTGAAGAGCCGGTTGAAGAAGCGCCTGAGACGGAAGTGCCTGAAGATGATGGTGCGACTGACCCAGCTTAATGATTATCGTAGATATTTTAATCAAGGAACCTAGCGAATATGGCTAGGTTCTTTTCATTTATTGAGATTCTTCTGTATTTCGAAAGTTGTACTTCATAGTCATCATAGGGCAACGTCCTAAGCCAAGGTCTCAGGACTTGGCTGGCTATGCATTCCCTAAGCGCTGAAGCGCCAAGGGTCTGCGATGTGCCAGTCCATGCTTTATCCTATGATGATATTCGTACAACTTTCTGCATACAGAAGGATGGTGTTGGAAAATAATATCGGATATAGCGATATAAAAGTATTCTTTTTTAAATTAAATTGAACTAGATTAATCTATATTCAATATCAACTTCGGATGGAAAAAAGAATATGATTTAATGTGTATCGGAATGAGCGATATTACTATTTGTAAGAATAAACTGCTGTATTTCGAAAGTTGTACTCATGATCATCATAGGGCACCGCTCAAAATCTTCTGTATTTCGCCAGTTTTTGTTCATATCATTATCGGGCACTTCTAACGCATGTGAGAGCCTAAGAAGTAAACTTCCAAGGCTCTCAGCACGCCTTGAGCCAAGGTCTCAGGGCTTGTCTGGCTATTCATTCTCTAAGTGCTGAAGCACTAAGAGAATGATATGTGCCAGTCCATGCTTGGTCCGATGATGATATTCACAAAACTTGCTTCATACAGAAGGGGTGTGGTGGAATATAAAATTGTATTAAACGATACAAAAAGTATTGTTCTGTAAATTAAATTGAACTAGATTAACCAAAATTCAATATCAACTTCGGATGGAAAAAGAATATGATTTAATGTGTATCGAAATTAGAGATGTTTTAGAGTGGCTTGTGAATTCTCTTTATTTCGCCTGTTTTGTTCATATCATTATCGGGCACCATTCTGAAAACTTCTGTATTTCGAAAGTTGACTCATGATCATCATAGGGCAACGTCCTGAGCCAAGGTCTCAGGACTTGGCTGGCTATTCAATGCCTAGGTGCTAAAGCGCTGAGGCATTGATATGTGCCAGTCCATGCTTTGTCCTATGATGATATTCGTACAACTTTCTGCATACAGAAGGAGTGTGCTGGAATATAAAATTGTATTAAACGATACAAAAAGTATTGTTCTGTAAATTAAATTGAACTAGATTAACCAAAATTCAATATCAACTTCGGATGGAAAAAGACAGCGAATTTAATTTCGTTATTTCCG
Source organism: Aerococcaceae bacterium (assembly GCA_043424535.1). Lineage (GTDB taxonomy): Bacteria > Bacillota > Bacilli > Lactobacillales > Aerococcaceae > DSM-111022. The sequence goes on along the minus strand of JBHWOV010000075.1, from coordinate 1,847 downwards.
ATAAAATGATGATTCCATCTTAATAAAGAAAAGTAATGATAATTGAGATTATATCGGATAATGCGATATTCATTATGATGCACTTAATAATATAATTTTCTTCGCTGATCTTTTCTTTTATGCTTGACGTGGTGGTGGTTATTTGGTAAGATTTTAATGTTGTATTTGTGCACCCATCTGCAACCGCTCAGGTTGAGTTGAAGTATCCGGTTGGATCACTTAACATGGCGAGTCTCGGTGTAATTATATTATAGGAGGTGCTTGAATGTACGCAATTATTAAAACAGGCGGAAAGCAAGTAAAAGTTGAAGAAGGACAAACAATCTTCGTTGAGAAATTAGAAGCAGCTGAAGGAGATACAGTTACTTTTGATGAGGTAGTATTCGTTGGTGGCGAGGAAGCAAAAGTTGGTACACCATTAGTTGAAGGTGCAACTGTTGAAGCGACTGTTGAAAAACAAGGGCGCGGTAAGAAATTAACTGTCTTCCGTTACCGTCGTCGTAAAGACTCACACCGTAAATTAGGTCATCGTCAACCTTATACGAAATTAACCATTAACTCAATTAATGCCTAATGATTCAGATAAACATTAAGAAAGAAACAGACGGTCAAATTAAAGAGTTTGAATTATCCGGTCATGCGGATTATGCGGATCATGGATATGATATTGTCTGTGCAGCGGTTTCTAGTCAGGTCATTTCGGTTGAGAATTCTCTTCAACAATTGTTGCAGATCCCCGTGGATGTGAAGGTCAATGAGGTGGATGGTGGTTATTTAAAAATAACACTGCCGGACATTGCCGAGTTAACCTTGAGAGATCAGGCTCAATTATTATTGCATCATCTAGAATTTGCATTGACGATCTTAATGGAAAATTATCCAGAATTCATTAAAATAACATATATAAATTAGGAGGTACCAACATGTTAAAGTTAAATTTACAACTCTTCGCTACTAAAAAAGGTGGAGGTTCGACTCAAAACGGTCGTGACTCTCAATCTAAACGTTTGGGCGCGAAAGCTGCTGATGGACAAACAGTTCACGGTGGAACAATTATTTTCCGTCAACGTGGAACAAAAGTTCACCCTGGTCATAATGTTGGCCGTGGTGGCGATGACACTTTATTCGCTTTAGTGGATGGTGTTGTTAAGTTCGAACGCAAAGGGAAAAACGCTAAGCAAGTTTCTGTTTACCCTGTTGCGCAAGAAGCATAATATAATTCAATCCATCATTTAGAGTGCTCCTCTAAGTGGATTTGAGCGGTTAGATGTGAATGCATCTAGCCGTTTTTTTGTGTCTTCAAATAAAAGTTGTGGAGTATATTTTCTGTATTGCGAAAGTTGTACTTCATGTTCATCATAGGGCACTTCTAACGCATGTGAGAGCCTAAGAAGTAAACTTCCAAGGCTCTCAGCACGTCCTGAGCCAAGGTCTCAGAGCTTGGCTAGCTTGTCTGACTACTCAAACTCTAAGCGCTGGAAGCACTAAGAGTTTGATGTGCGTCAGTCCATGCTGATCCTATGATGACATTCGCCAAACTTTCTTCATACAGATGATAAATCACGATAAATATTATCTAAATTTTTAAAAAAGCCTTTAAAAATTACGAATTTGAATCATATGTATTATTTTTGTAAATATTCATGCGTATAGAAATAAATATTAAAATTTATTCTTTTGAATGTTTAAATAGCTCTATAAATAGTTGCTGTTTTAATGGTTCAGAATAGCGTTTCATTATCTCATCAGTAAATTCGGAATATATATCATTTAAATTAGCTCTGTTTGTAGAAACAGAAATTTTAGTTAAATCTATATCTTCTATAACAACTTGAAGTTCCAGCTTT
>JBHWOV010000074.1:0-3520 GCA_043424535.1 Aerococcaceae bacterium | reverse complement strand
TTAAATTTAAAAGTAATCTAATAAAATTTGATGAAGATATTTGTTCGATTATAAAATTATGAACATGTTGAAAAGTGATAAAATAATAAGGCTGTGCATAACTCTGTGCATAAGTAAGAACATCTGTTTGTAACTTCGTTTGAAACTAAATGTTCAGTCAAGTATACTAGTGACATCTTAATTTGTATGATTTTATATGGAAGAAGTGAATTATGGAAAATCAAGTAATAAAGCAAATGCCTTTTAGTGATGAAGCTGAAAAATCAGTTCTTGGGGCACTGTTTTTAGATCCGCAAAAAATGCCGACAGTCCAAGGAATCATTCAAGAAACAGATTTTTATAAGCAAAGACATCAATATATTTTTCAAGCGATGGATACTATTTATAATAAAAACACAACCATCGATATCATTACTCTAGCCTCTCAATTAGAATCTTATGATCAATTAGAAAATATAGGTGGTAGGGAGTATTTAGTTGAATTAATGACCTTCACACCGACTTCTGTTAACATTGAGCAATATGCAGAAATCATTAAAGAAAAATCGATTCTGCGACAATTAATTGAAGCGAGTAGTCAAATTAGTCAATCAGCCTATGATGAAGGCGATGATATTCAAAATATTGTTGATCGTAGTGAAAAATTAATTTTATCTATTGGAGAAGGTAGCCAAAGTAATCGCCCTCAACCAATAAAACCAATTATAGATGAAGCGATGCAAAATATTATTGAATTATCAGAAAGAAAACAAGAAATTGTTGGTTTACCGACTGGTTATCGAGATTTAGACTTGTTGACAAATGGATTTCAACCAGATCAATTAATCATATTGGCAGCCCGCCCTTCTGTTGGTAAGACAGCATTCGCACTAAATATCGCCCAAAATGTGGCTACCAAATCTCAAATACCTGTTGTAATATTTTCATTAGAGATGGGAGCCATTGATTTAGTCAATCGCTTAATTTGTGCTGAGGGAAATATCAATGCAACCAATCTAAGAACGGGTAATCTTACAGATGATGAATGGAGTAGTTTCACGATTGCAACTGATAATTTAAGAAAAGCACCTATTTTTATAGATGATTCAGCAGGCACTCGTGTATCAGAAATTCGTGCAAAATGTCGACGCTTAAAACAAGAAAATCCTGATTTGGGCCTCATAGTGATTGATTATTTGCAACTAATTGAAGGTAATGGAAAAGAAAATCGCCAACAAGAAGTTTCAGATATTTCACGTCAATTAAAAATTATGGCGAAAGAATTAAAAGTTCCAGTGATTGCATTATCACAGCTTTCCCGAGGTGTAGAACATCGTCAAAATAAGCGTCCAATTTTATCTGACATTCGTGAATCTGGATCAATCGAACAAGATGCAGATATTGTAGCATTTCTTTATCGTGAAGATTATCATCAACAAGATGAAGAACCTGATGAGAATCAAGTTCAAGATGATCTTCCAGATAATACTGTCGAAGTGATTATCGCAAAAAATCGTGCTGGAGCTCGAGATACTGTGAGATTACTTTTTAAAAAAGAATATAATAAATTTTCAAATATGTCTTTCATGGATGCCCCACCGATGATGGGTATGTAGCACATAAAAAAACCATATAGAATGATTATTTAGCAATCATTCTATATGGTTTATTTTTCATTCATTATATATGGCTCAACATGAATATCAACATCATGAATTTGATATTCATCGTATAATTGCTCCTCGATTATTTCTGTTATTTTATGAGATTCAAGAACAGTTAAGTAAGCATCTATTTCAATAACAACGTCTAGATAAATTAAAGGACCACTCATGCGGCCGCGAATGTGTGGGACAGCTTGTACGTGATCTGTAGTAAGAATAACATGATGATATTGTTGAAGCGCTTCATTATCAAACCCATCAGATAATGCAAAGGTACTTTCTGAAAAAATATCAAATGCAGAGCGCATAATAATAAAACCAACAATAATAGAAATAATAACATCAATTTGTGGATAGCCAATTAGGGCTCCAATCGTACCAATAATTGTTCCAACAGTTGTCAAAATATCACTAGTCATATCCTTAGCAGTAGCTTTAAGACCAATACTTTTTGTTTTTAATGCCAAATTTGATATATAGCGATAAACAAAAAACAGATAAATAACAGAAAAGAGTGCTACAACAATTGATAATGAGTTAGGATTAGGATATTCGTTTTGAAATAAACGTTGAATGCTCTGTGAGATGACATCAAAACCAATCATAAACATTAAAAGTGAAGCAATAATACTTCCTATTGTTTCATAGCGTTCATGGCCAAAACGATGATTAGGATCAGCAGGTCTATTAGCAATTGACATACTTACAGCTATAATAGTAGAGCTGATGACATCACTTAAATTATTCAAGCCGTCTGCTTTGAGAGAAGAAGACTGAAAATAAAAACCAGCGATCAATTTAATCGTTGCTAAAAATAAATAACTAAAAATACTAAACATCGATCCTTTGAGTGCTTCTTTTTGCAAAGTATCTTGTTCTGGTGAAATCATGTAACATTATCATCCTTTAAAATTATTTTAGCGATAAATTGCCCAATAATTGAGACCTTCATTAATAATCACTTCTTCATCTATTGCTTGCATACTAAATGCTTTTTCTAGATCGTCATTAGGATCATTAATATAGACTAAACCATTTTCTTCATCATATCCTCTGACAATAATAAAATGTCCTTCTTCAGTGAACTGCCCTTCCCCTACAGAAATAATGACAGGTTTTCCTTCTTTTGTTGCAACCATTGCATTTTCAAAGTTGTTCCCAAAATTTTCCAAATGATAATCATTTTCAATTGTGAAATCTTGAAATATTTGCCAAGAAGTTCCATCGGGAGTAAAATATTCTTCACCAGCCCATGATAAAATATCTTTTGGCGTAACATCTCGATTATCTAGATAACTTTTTGTCATGGCTAAAGTAACGATTGCACAACCATTTTCATGCATTTGACGGCTACCAGTATTTCCATAAGGTAGTTCGCGCCATTGTGGAGATGTTTGTATAATGAGTGGAATATTCAATTGTTCAACACCATCAATAGATGGTGTAAATTGTGCAGGATAACGTGGTAACAAACTAGTTCCTTCGATTGCAACGTCCATATTTTTATTGTTTACAGCTTGTAGCATCGAGGGTTGCATTTCCTTGAAATTATTTTCCTTCAATAGGTTTGTTAAAGTTTGTTGAATTGTACGGACACCTTCATAATTAGTGAGATTATTGTCCGTTAACAAATGTGTAAATATTTCTTCATTCGTTGGTTCTGTTGCAGTTTCCTCTGATGGTTCTTGTGTTTCAATCGACTGATTACTTATTTGATTAGATACCGCCACTTCAGTATTCTGTGGTGGAGTAAGTGTCGTTAAAAGAAAGACAATCATACTCGCAATTAAAAGCATCAATGTCACCCCGCTTATAATAAGCCATTTACTAGGCGATTTATTATTTTGCATGTACTGTTCCTTTCTGAATCTTGAATA
>JBHWOV010000073.1:0-3181 GCA_043424535.1 Aerococcaceae bacterium | reverse complement strand
TCGTATAAATGTCATTCATAGAAAAAATTAAAAAAAATATCAATAACAAGTTTATTAGAGATAGCAAATTACCTGGAGCACTTTATGCTATAGACACTATTGACGAAAATACACTTAAAGTATATTCAGATAAACTGGATAATGCCTTAAAAGATGAAAGAGTAACAAATATCGCGATATCTGCACCGTATGGTGTCGGGAAAAGTTCCGTATTATTGTCATATTTTAAATCAAACCGAGATAATTATAATTGGTGTGTTTTGCAATAGCGAAGTACATAGTTTTGCAGCGAAAAGTACACAATGTTGCCACCCAATATTTTCCATTTAATTATTCTGTTTTTGATAATGCATTTTTCAATCGATAGCTTTCGCCTGTAAAGGTTAATATGTGTGCGTGATGAATAAGGCGATCCACTAGCGCCGATGTTAGGCGCGGATCAATAAATACCTTGTTCCAACTACTAAACTCTAGATTGGAAGTAATGATAATACTTTTAGTTTCATACCAATCACTAATCAATTGAAAAAGTAATTCTGAACCATTTTTATTAAATGGGACATAGCCCATTTCGTCTAAGATAATCAGTTGAACTCGGTTAAACTTCTTTTTGAATCGTTCTAATTGGTTTTCTTTCCATGCTCTCTCTAATTCGATGACAAGATCACTCACACGCCAAAATCGCGTTTCAATTCCTTCTTGGCAAGCTTTATATCCCAATGCACTTGCTAAGTGTGTCTTTCCGGTGCCGGGGGCACCAATACACACTACATTCTGATTATGTTGAATAAAATCTAAAGAAGTTAACTGTTCTTTCGTCTGATCATCTTGTACTAGTATTTGATTGTGCCATTCAAACATTTCAAGGGTTTTGCGGCTTGAAAATTTAGCTTGTTTAATTAAACGTTGGATTCGTCGCTCTTCCTTTGCTTCTACCTCATGAATCAATAACTTAAGTAACCATTCTTCTTTGTTTGAATCTTCAACTGAATCAATTAAACTAGGTATACGACTTAGTCGTAATTCTCTACAAACAGATTCTAAGGTATGATTCATATGCTCACCTCATTGGCACGAGGTTTCGCCAAGGCATCATAACCTTGCCAGTTTACATCACTAATACTCTCTTCATTTTCTTCAGTGACGAGCTCATAGAACCGCTCGTTTAATTCAATCATCGTGTGATTTACAAGTAAGTCCAATAATCGATCAATTCTTTGATAAAGTAAGCGCAAATTATCAATCCCCAAAGAGGCTTGAATTCGACCTGGAAGGTATTTCCAGTAACGAGAATAGGGAATCTTAGACAAGCGTTGTCTCCAATCCTTGAGGATTGTGTACCAATCAATCGCTCGTTTTCTATATAAATACGGTCGGAAATCTTCTTGGATTATCTCACCATTTTGAGTCACAATTCGATATTTGTCCCACGTCAGATAAGCGTATAGATTACCATGGCGCCATGAGTTGTGAATATGTATTAACGTATTATCTAATTTGATTTCATTTAATTTATTGGCTCGCACCATAACTTCTTTAAATACTGGATAATCTTCATCGGGTAATGCCAGGCACACTTGTTTTTCTTCTTGCCACAAACTTTCAATGATTTGAATTTTTTCATAATGTTTTTCTTGACGTTTTTCAAGCATTTTTCCTTCTAAATCACGATTCAGAGAAGGAAAGTCTTTCATTCTTGGCGTCTCAGAGAAGAAGTTATATCTCACATAACCCACTTTATTTTCCACACTACCTTTTTCATGACCACTTGCAGGATTACAAACTTGTACTGCGAAACCATAATGCATCGCAAACTGCTGGAATTCATCAGTTAAGATCGGTTCTTCAAATTTTGATTTTGGTTTAACAACGGCAGTTGTCATATTATCAATTCGAATTTTACGGGGTACGCATCCCATTTGGTTAAAAATCTGTTTCATACCTGTCAGTAAACATTCTTGATTCTCACTTGGTAAAGCTACAGCGAATCCGGCATTGCTATAGGGCGCACTGAGTACTAGCGCCTTAACATCTTTAAAGGAACCTTCATGTTCCACTTCCATTGTTCCAAAATCAAGTTGTGCTTCAGCAGGTGGATGTTCTAAACGTTCATAGCCTGCACTTGGTAAATCATTATGATGTCTACTTTTCCATTCTTGCACAAAATTACAAACAGTTCGATAAGACCCTAAAAAACCTAATCCCTTTAACAAATTTAAATAGTTTTTATTTGTTCTTCGTTTCTTTTTAGGAAGACGATAGTCTTCTTCTAACCATAAGGAGACGATGTCTCCCCATTCTTCATCGTACATCATCCCTGATTTTTTCGTTACCTTTTCTCCAGGAAGGATTGCATTATCGGCATATTTTTTAGCGGTACGCCAATTAATATCTAATGTATTGGCAATTTCATTGATTGATTTATCGTGATTATTTCGTAAATTTTTGATAGTATTAATGTCGGTCATTGTTAGCATCCTTTTCTACCTCCAAGTTAAGCGTCGTAACTTAAACTTTAGAGGATTATTGGGAGGCTAACAAGGCCTTTTTTTATTGCTAGGCTATGTACTTCTGTGTTGCAATCTTCTGTATTTCTATATTGCCATAAACAATAATTTTAAAAACGAGGTATCAGTACCTCTGATCCCCCTAAAACTGAGTATAATATCTAGAATAGCGAAAAAAACTACCTAAAAGAAAATAACGAGGTACAGCTAAATAAATAGGCTACTAAATTTTTTAGAGTAAATCCAACAAATAGATATCAAAAATATTATAAAAGTACAACACAAAAGGATGGGAAGTATCATGAAGCTTGTAACGATTATCGTCCCTTGCTATAACGAAGAGGATGTTTTGCCTGAATTATATCAGCGGCTGAATGAGGTCACTCATTCGATCGTAAACTATGAATTCGAGTACTTGTTTGTCAATGATGGGAGCCAAGATAGAACCTTGGAATTGATTAAAGAATACTGCAAACAAGATCCTCGCGTCCGCTATGTTGATTTATCCAGAAATTTCGGAAAAGAGGTCGGAATGTTAGCAGGCATGGATTATGCGAAGGGGGATGCAGTCATCATTATGGATGCAGATCTTCAGCACCCGCCTAGTAAAATGATTGAAATGATTGAATGGTGGGAAAAGGGCTATGACGATGTTTATACCGTGCGCTTGAATA
>JBHWOV010000072.1:0-4675 GCA_043424535.1 Aerococcaceae bacterium | reverse complement strand
GGGACTATTTAGTTGCAGAACATATTCAGTTTATTAAAAGTTGTGGCTCTTGGGAACAAGCAATAGAAAAAGCTGCTGAGCCCTTGTTGATAGAGGGGTTAATTGATGAGCGTTATATTGAAGCCATGATTCAAAATATTTATCAGTATGGGGCATATATTCATATGGGAAATCAGATTGCTTTACCTCATGCTTCGCCAGAAGATGGCGTTTATCGGACAAGCTTTTCTATGTTAGTTCTTGAAGATCCAATCGAAATTTTAAATAATTCTAAATTTAAGACGAAAATCATCTTTGTATTGGCACCAGCCGATAGTAAACAACATTTAACTGCTTTAAACAATTTGATAACAATTATTTCAGCTGATAGTAACATAAAAAAACTATTTCAAGCAGTAGATAAAAAACAAATATTAAGTGTAATTGGAAAGGATTAGTTTTATGAATAAATTACCAGAAATTACGATTATTATGAGAGGTAAGTCTTATGAAGAAATAAGAAATGTCGCAATTGCTGTACAAAATATTTCTGGAGAAAGAGATTTTGCGATAGAAATAACAGAAAATTCACCTGATGCATTTGGATCTATTGAGAAATTAGTGAGTGAGTTTCCCAATGTTTTCGTTGGAGCCGGAACTATTATGACTTTAGCGAATGCTAAGAAAGCTGTTGAGAGTGGGGCAAAATTTATTTTGTCACCTGTAACACTAACAAAAGAAATTTTAGACTTTTGTAAAGAAAATAAGGTTATCACAGTACCAGCAGCATTTTCACCTAGTGAAGTATATGAATTATCTGTAAATGGTGCGGATTATATCAAGGTTTTCCCTGCTACATCCGTTGGCGCTAAATATTTCAAAGATATCCAAGGACCTTTAGGAGAGTTGGATTTAATGGCTGTAGGAGGGATTTCAATAGAAAATATCGATGAATTTAAGAATTACGGAGTTAAGTACTTTGGAATTGGAACTAACATGTTTAATAGCAAAGATGTAATAGAAGGGAATATTGCAGAATTAGAGTTATCGCTAGAACAATATAGAAAACGAGATGAGAAATAGTATGACCATGCAGATTAAAGAAGAATTAATTTTTCCAAATCTTTCTTTTGTTAATTCAAATGAAGTCCTTGAGTATTTAGCAACAAAACTTTATGAAAAGAATTTAGTTATTGAAGAATACATTGAGTCTGTTCTTGAAAGAGAAGGAGAGTATCCAACGGGATTACCTGCAAAAATAAATGTAGCCATCCCCCACACTGATAATAAGTTTGTAAAGGAAACTGCGATTGCAGTAGGGATATTAGATAGTCCAGTAGAGTTCAATTCCATGGAGAATCCAAATAAAAAATTAAAGGTTAATTTAGTAATTATGCTAGCAATTAAAGATTCAAACAAACAAATAAATTTACTGCAAAGTGTTATATCTCTAATTCAAAACGACAGTGATGTAAAAAACATCATTGAAAGTTCGGATAAGGCAAATACGAAAAACATTCTAAGTAAGTATATGTAGGAGGGAAATTATTATGAAAAAAATTTTAGTAGCTTGTGGAAATGGTATTGCAACCTCAACGGTAGTGGCATCAAAAATTAAAAATTTTGCTAAAGAAAAAGGATTAGATGTGAGTATCGATAAGACCAAACTGTTGGAGGTGCGGAGTAAGGGCGATAATTATGATTTAGTAGTAACTACAGGAAATTTCGATGGAGAATTAAATGTACCCATTATCAAGGGGATGTCACTTTTAACAGGAATCGGACAAGAAGAAACATTGAAAGAGATATTTAACACTTTAAACAAAGAATAAATATCATATTAAAGGAGAGAAGTTAAATGGATTTTATTATGTCAATGTTTAATTGGTTAATTGACGCAGGTCCAACTGTAATGCTTCCCATTATTATGACCGCTGTCGGGCTTGTAGTTGGATTAAATTTTAGAAAAGCATTTCAGTCTGGTTTGACAATTGGGATAGGTTTTGTTGGAATTCGATTAATACTTGATTTTCTTGCTGGGAATTTAGGCCCAGCAGCACAAGCAATGGCTGAGAATTTGGGTGTCCAATTGGATGTCCTTGATGTGGGATGGGGATCCGTAGCAGCCATCACTTGGGCATCGCCAATTATCATATTTTTGGTTGTAGCTATCTTTATAACCAATATCGTAATGATTATTTTAAAAGCAACTAATACTCTAGATATTGATATCTGGAATTACCACCATATGGCGATTGTTGGTATCATGGTTCATTTTGCAACTGGAAGCATTGCTTTAGGGATTTTGGCTACAATTACAATGGCGGTAACTACTTTCAAAATCGCAGACTGGACGCAACCATATGTTGAAGACTTCTTTGGAATCCCAGGAGTTTCTCTGCCGACAGTATCCTCAACATCTTCAATGGTTATTGCATGGCCAATTAATTGGGTCCTTGACCATATTCCGGGAATTAGAAAGATTAATTTCAAATTGGATGATATTCAAAAATATTTAGGGCTATTCGGTGAGCAATCTGTTTTAGGATTAATATTAGGTAGTGCTATTGGATTTTTAGGTGGATATAGCTTCGCTAATGCTTTACAGTTAGGTGTTCAAATGGCAGCTGTGTTAATTATCATTCCTACAATGACATCATTCTTTGTGGAAGGTTTAATGCCAATTTCAGAAGCTGCACAAAAGTGGTCTCAAGAAAAATTCAAAGGTAGAGAATTGTATATGGGACTTGATTCAGCAGTAATTGTAGGTAATCAAGATGTTATTAATACTGCTTTAATTCTAATTCCATTGACACTAGGTTTGGCATTGATTTTGCCGGGGAATAGAATGTTACCTTTCGCGGATTTAGCAATCATAACCTTTAGGATTGCTTTACCAATTGCTCTGACAAAAGGAAATTTTTTCAGAAATATAATAATTGGTTTAATTACCACAGGAGCTATTTTATATGGTGGAACCTTAACCGGTCCATTATTAACAGAAATTGCAAGTACGGTTGGCATTGATGTTGTTACTTTAGTGGGTGGATCTGCGGTATTCATTTCATCATTCTCTGCTACCAGCCTTACCCAAAGTTTATTAATTTTCTTAGCCTTTGTAGGACCACTACCGATAACTTTACCATTGTTAGCTGTCGGCATTGCGACATATTGGATTGTATTAGGATATATTAAACCAAAGCGTGAAAATAAAAAAATTTAAGATTGGAGTTTGAGAATAAATGAAAATTACAAGCTTTAAAGTTTATGAAGTGGAACCTAGATGGATTTTTATAAAAATTAATACAGATGAGGGAATCAGTGGTTGGGGTGAAATGATTTCTGGAACTAAGACACGCGCGGTGGTAGCTGGTGCTAACGAAATGGCAGAGCGTATTATTGGACGAAATCCACTAGAAATTGAAAGACTCTGGCAGGAGCTCTACAAAACTTTCTTCCGAGGAGGGCCAATCAATACGACTATTGTATCTGGTATAGAAATGGCTCTATGGGATATTAAGGGTAAGTACTATAACGTTCCGGTTTATGAATTACTAGGTGGTGCAGCGAGAGATAGAATTAAAGTATACTCTTGGATTGGTGGAGATAGACCTGAGGATGTCGCTGCTGAAGCTGTAGATCGATTTGAAAGAGGATTTACTGCGGTTAAGATGAATGCAACTGAAGAATTACACTATATTGATTCATACAAAAAAATTAATGCAGTTGTGGAAAGAGTTCGTTCTATTCGAGAAAAATTAGGTTTTGAAATTGAAATCGGTATTGATTTTCATGGTCGGGTCCACAAAGCTATGGCAAAAGTCTTAGCCAAAGAACTAGAACAATTCAAACCGATGTTTTTGGAAGAAGTTGTGCTACCGGAAAATGAAGAAGCTTTTAAAGAAATCGCGAAACATGTAGCAACACCTTTAGCAACAGGTGAGCGATTAAATACTAGATGGCAATATAAAAATATCTTCAAAGAAGGTCTCATCGATATTGTTCAACCAGACGTTGCATTGGTAGGTGGAATATTAGAAACTAAGAAAATTGCTGCGATGGCAGAAACATTTGACGTAGCAGTAGCTCCACATGCTCCGTATGGGCCAATTGCTTTAGCGGCTACTTTACAAGTAGATGCATGTACTCCAAATGTATTTATTCAAGAACAAAGTTTAGGAATACACTATAACAAAGGGTTTGACCTTTTAGATTTTGTTAATAATAAAGAAATTTTTGAATATAAAGAGGGTTACGTAGAGCTTCCTACCAAGCCGGGATTGGGTCTTGATCTAAACGAAGAATTAATTGAAGAAATTTCAAAATCAGAATTAAAATGGACGAATCCAAAGTGGAAGCATTATGATGGTACTTTTGCAGAATGGTAACTGTGCCATATCAGTAATCGTATTTTAAAGATTGACCTTTAAAAAGGACAGCCAGGATATGATAACTACACATAATTGATTATAAGCAAGAGGATAGCAGTGGGTCGAGAACTTAGTTTCTCGGCCTTTTTTGCTATCTGTATGAATATTTATATAACAGAGATCTCGTTAAATTATAACAGTAAAATGGGCTAGACACCAACGTAAAATGCTGTTAATATGGTACACATGATATAGAAGAAGGTGAAAGATACATGATTGAATTTAAGCAAGTAGCGAAAGAATTTATGAATAGTGGTAACCGCATA
>JBHWOV010000071.1:0-3589 GCA_043424535.1 Aerococcaceae bacterium | reverse complement strand
TACAAAATTATTTATCATTAACAGATGAACAACTTGAAAATAAAATGGTACGTTTTTATACCGATTTAAATGTAGACGGACGTTTTATTTCTTTGGGAGAAAATCGTTGGGGATTACGTAGTTGGTATGCCATTGATGAGATTGATGAAGAAATTATCAACTCGATTGATGATGAAGATATACCACGTCATCGTCGTCGTAAGAAAAAATCAACCCTTAATGCTTTTGCTGAAGGCGATGAAGACGTTATTGATTATAATGATGACGATCCTGAAGATATTGATGATATCTATGATCAAATTGATGAAGATGATTATGATGCCGATGAAGATGAAGACGAAGAAGATGAAGCGGTGGAAGATATCGAAGGACCTGTTCTTCTTGACGATGATGCCGATGAAGATGAAAATGCTGAGTTAGGAGTCTATGCTAGAGATTTGTCCGAACTTGGCGATGATGTTGATATCGATGATGAAGAAGAAATTGAAATTGACGATGAAGATACCGATGAGGACGAAGACGATGACGATGAATTATCTGAAGAAGATCAAGAATTACTAGATCAATTCTAATCATTGCGTTATTCTATAAAATTTGCAAAGAAGCTCTGTATGAAGTTATTTATACAGGGCTTTTTCTTTTTGAATAAAAATAAATCAAATAAAAATTAAATTTATTACCATTTATAAGACATAATGCTATTAATTTAGGTTATTTATAAGTGGGAGGGATTATATGACTGACCAAATCTATCTAACACCATTACCAGTAGAATCAGTTTGTTGGGGGCGTTTAATTACGAAGCGTGAAATATTAAAACATCAAGAAATTGAGTGGGATAATATAAAAAATAAATTGATTTCTATTGAGGCTGTACAAAATAAACAATGCATGCGTTGTGCCAATCATCATATAGATTGTTTTGGTGAAATTCCAGCACAGCCAGCCTTTGGTTTTGAAACTATACGTTACTATTGTTTAAACTGTTTAAACATGGGAAGAATAGCAGAAGGGGACATACTTTATTATTTAGAATCGCCACCAAAGATTTTTTTGATGGTCAAGGAAATATTGACTTGGGAGGGAACATTATCTCCTGAGCAACATCGTGCCTCTCAAGATCTTATTATGAGCTTAGTAGATATAAATCGACCACATATGATTCATGCTGTAACAGGGGCTGGTAAAACGGAAATGATTTTTCCTGTCATTGAATACATTATAAAAACTGGTGGAAGAGTTGTTGTAGCTTCACCGAGGATTGATGTTTGTTTAGAGTTAGCGCCCCGTTTACAAGATGCATTCAAAAAAATACCAGTTCAGTTATTGTATGGTGGGCAAGAGGAACAATATCGCTATACACCAATAACGGTTAGTACGACACATCAATTATTGCGTTTTAACAAAGCATTTGATTTAGTCATTGTGGATGAGGTAGACGCGTTTCCTTATGCTGGTGATGCGTCGCTACATTACGCTGTTGTTCGTGCAAAAAAAGATACAGGCAAGCTTGTTTACTTAACGGCAACGCCAGATCAACATTTGATGACCCAGGTCGCAGAAGACAAACTGACATTAACGACGCTTCCAGCACGCTACCATCGCCATGCTTTACCAGAACCTATTTTTGAATGGATTGGAGATTGGCGAGAAGCAATTGACAAGGGAAATAGGACAAGTAAATTATTTAAATTAATAGAACGATTTTTTCAAATACATGGTGTGAAATTGTTCTTTGTGCCGTCTATTAACATCGCAGAGAAGCTATTTTCGTGGCTAGAGCAAGCCACACCAGAACTCGCTAAACAAATGACAGTTGTACATTCAAAAGACCCTCAAAGAAAAGAAAAAGTAGAGTCATTAAGACAAGGTAACTATCAAGCACTTATTAGTACAACAATATTAGAAAGGGGTGTAACTTTTACGAATTGCCATGTATGTATCATTGGAGCAGAAGACCGTCTTTATACCTTAGCAGCCTTAGTTCAAATGAGCGGGCGTGTGGGACGGAAATGGGATTATCCTACGGGCCAATTAATTTATGCACATGGTGGCGTAACACAAGCAATGTTATCTGCTAGAGAGCAAATTTTACAGATGAATAGTCAAGCGAAAGAGAGAGGGCTAATTGATGACTCAACCAGTGACTGATAATTGTTTGTATTGTAATGAACCCTTATATCATGAATTTAAATTGCATTTTATTTGGCAATTTAAACGTGATTTATTTAAAGTTTTATGCAACTCTTGCCTAGAAATTTTGCATCAAGCATTGATTGATTGCACTAAATATTCTCATCAATGTCAATTATGTCACCACATACTAGATAATACAGATCAAGCTGATTACTTAACTAAAATTTATAATTATGGAAATTTAAAAATATGTCATGACTGTAAACTTTGGCTCAAAATTTATCCACGAGAGATGTTGCATAATGATGTTATTTTTGTTTATGACGTAATCATCCGGGAGACGCTTCACGCATTTAAGCGCAATGGTGAAATCTTAAAAGGGCATTTATTTAAGCAGGCGTTACGAAAAAGGTATCAGTTATATCAAAATTTTCAATGGATTGTTTTGCCAAGTTCACCTGATTCACTTCAAGAAAGGCAATTTCATGCTACAGGTCTATTGTTAGACCTTGCGGAAATTCCTTATATTTGTCCATTCGACTATATCGGTGATGGAAAAAAACAAGCACTAAAAACACGTGAAGAGCGCTTGTTGATGCCACAACCATTTAGAGTAAATCAAGACAATATAAAAGCATCTAATTTATTAATTTTCGATGATATTTATACTACAGGAACAACTTTACTTTACGCTAAAAATGCATTAAAACAAAGTTTTCCTGAAAAAACAATTCAAAGTATGACAATAGCACGCGGTATATAAATAAAATTAAGAGAAGTAGTATGAAAAGTTTGTTTACGTTTTCATTACAATAAAATTATGCTATAATTAAATTAAGGTAAAACATAACCTTTTTCCAATAAATAATTTTATTGATTGGAAATCATATAGAAAAGAGGGATTTATATGTTTAACTATAATGTACGCGGTGAAAATATCGAGGTGACTCAAGCTATACGTGAGTATGCTGAGAAAAAAGTCGGTAAATTAGAGCGATATTTCACTGAAGTTCCAGATGCCACTGCACATGTAAATCTGAAAGTTTATTCAGATAAGACAGCGAAGGCAGAAGTGACAATTCCACTGTCATTTTTAGTCTTACGTGCTGAGGAAACAACAGACGATTTATATAAATCAATTGACTTTGTTGTTGATAAATTGGAACGACAAGTACGCAAATATAAAACAAAAATTAATCGTAAATCAAGAGAACGTGGATTTGAAGGACTTAATGAATTTCCAGAAGAGCACTCTAATTCTGAAAATGAGAATGAATCAACATTAGAAATCGTTCGTTCTAAAAAAATTAATTTAAAACCGATGGATAGCGAAGAAGCTGTTCTTCAAATGAACATGTTGGGCCATGATTTCTTTATCTATGAAGATGGAGAAACAGGCGATATTAATATTGTATATCGTCGTAAAGATGGCCGTTATGGCTTAATTGACAAC
>JBHWOV010000070.1:0-23008 GCA_043424535.1 Aerococcaceae bacterium | reverse complement strand
ATTGTTTTAATTTTTCTAGCGATTTTTGCGACTGATAAGATAATAACACATAGATTAAGAATAAAGGCCATTTTCTTCGATTCGTATACTATTTGTAACACGATTGTAATTTAAGTAAATCTTCTATTTACAGCATAAGTATCTCAATTTAATCTAGTTTCAGCATTGCTAATAGTTTTCATAATTCATATAATGGATAACGAGAGAAAATTTAATTAGGAGTGATAATGTGTCTATTATAAAGGACCTTGAGTGGCGCGGTGCCATCAATCAGCAAACAGATGCTGATGGTTTAGAAAAATTAACTGAAAATAAATCGATCAAATTATATTGTGGTGTTGATCCTACAGGAGACTCAATGCATATCGGGCATTTGATTCCTTTTATGATTTTAAAAAGATTTCAATTAGCAGGACATCAACCCATAGTAGTCATCGGAGGAGCTACTGGTTCCATCGGAGATCCTTCTGGACGTTCAAGTGAGCGGACATTACAAACTATGGATGTAGTAAAAGAAAATGCTCGTAAATTAACACATCAAATGACCTCTATCTTCAATAAAGAAGGTGAGCACCAATTTGAAATTGTTAATAATTATGACTGGTTAAGTAAACTATCATTGCTCGATTTCTTAAGAGACTATGGTAAACACTTTAATGTGAATGTCATGTTAGCCAAAGACATTGTAGCTAGTCGTTTAGAGACAGGTATTTCTTTTACTGAATTTACATATCAAATTCTACAATCTATTGATTTCCACTATCTCTTTAAAAATATGGATGTTCAATTACAAGTAGGCGGAGCTGATCAATGGGGAAATATTACCGCGGGGCTGGATTTCATTCGTCGCATGGAAGGACCTGAAGCAGAAGCTTATGGCCTCACGATTCCTCTAATGACAAAATCAGATGGGACGAAATTTGGTAAATCAGCAGGAAATGCGATTTGGCTAGATCCTGAACAAACAACGCCTTATGAATTCTATCAATTTTGGATCAATCAACAAGATGACGATGTTGTGAATTTTTTAAAATATTTCACTTTCTTAGAAAAAGATGAAATATTGGCTATTGGTAAAGAAGTCGAAGAGAATCCTCATTTAAGAGTCGGGCAAAAACGATTGGCTGAAGAAATCACACGTTTTGTTCATGGTGAAGAAGCACTTCAAGATGCACAACAAATATCTGATGCATTGTTTACTGGTGATGTGAGTCAATTATCTCCACGTCAAATTGAACAAGGCTTCCAAAATATGCCACAATTTACTGCTGCTATTCTACCAGCGAATCTACCAGTGTGGCTTGTAGATACTGGCATTGTAAATTCTCGTCGTCAGGCACGTGAATTCGTCTCTGATGGTGCTATTTCTATTAATGGACATAAAATATCTGACGTCGATTATGAACTAACAAAACAAGATGCTATTGGCGATAAATATTTTATCGTTCGCCGTGGAAAGAAAAATTATTATCTTGTCACTTTAAATGATTAAAAATATATTCTTATCATTTCGAATGAAGAGCATATAAAAAAGGATTGAAGGTCAGTAAGAACCTTCAATCCTTTTTATTTATTTTTTAGAAAATGTCCATAGTCCCACCGCATCTTGTCTTAAATATTGATCTGAATGTCCGATAAAACTATTTTGTCTTGTTCTATTTGGATTATCATAAGGATCATTGACAAATACAGAACCTTGATCATAGCCTCGAAGAACCATAATATGTCCTCCATTGATAAAATGACCAGGTTTAACAGATGCTAAACCGACAGAGCCGTTTTGAACTGCTCGTAGGGCTGCATCAACATTTTGACCATGGTTTACAATATTGTAACCTCTATATTTTGCAAAAGATGGGAAAGCTGACCAAGCCGTACCAACACCCCAAACATAATGATCTAAACCTGCCCAATCAGCAACTGTTGCAGGAGAAACATGCTGACCAGATAAATATGAATCAATCATCGCTAATGAAGCGATCGCACATCCATTTTCCCAAATTGTCCGACTCACATCATTCCCATAACGATGATTCTTCCATGCAGGGTCGAATTGGCTAAGTAATGGCACATCCAACTGTTTGTATCCTGCTACTAATGGATCTTTTGATGGTAACACTTGAGATGTTTTACGGACAGCTAATTTAGGATTAGCGACATACAAATGTTGATTTACTGCTACTAAGTTACTCTTTAAATTATTCCATTTCTTCAAGTCGGAAATCGTTACACCGTATTTTTGTGACACACTGTATAATGTATCGCCCGTTTTAAAAACATGCGTTTGCGCATTTGTCACATTAGTAGGTGCTTCTACTTTAATTTCTGAAGAAGTACTATTACCAGACGAAACAACTAATTGTTGGCCAGGTGTAATAAGATTACCCGATAGTTTATTCCATTCTCTCAATTGAGATATAGAAATATTATTGCGTTGAGCAATCTTGTAAAGGGTATCTCCTCGAACAACCGTATAAGATGCAGCTGATTTTGTATCAACTTCGGGCTTCGGTTGTGGTTTAGGTGTTGCTGGTGCTTCTGGTTTAGGATTTGCTGGTTTAGTCGTTTGTGATACGATTAATTTTTGTCCTGGATTAATTAAATTCGTTGAAATATTATTCCAACTACGTAATTGTGCCAGCGTGATATTATGTTTCGTCGCAATGCGATATAATGTATCACCACGTGACACGGTATAAGTAGCATTTGCTACTTCTGGTGTTGTTACCTCTGGAGCAGCTGGTTTTTCTATTGGGACAGTATGCTGAGGCGCAGAAACTTTTAGAACCGTACCACTATATAAAATATTTGATTGCAAATTATTCCAACGCTTAATATCATCAATTGAAACATTGAAATTTTTAGCAATTTTATATAAATAATCTCCAGGAGTTACTGTATAAGTTACAGGTCTTTGAATTGAATTGGATGATTGATCAATTCCTGGAGTAAATTGTGGTTTAGAAACGATTAATTGTGTTCCAGAATATAACATGTTTGATGACAGTTTATTCCAGTCTTTTAATTCTTGGATGGTAACGCCATTATTCAAAGCAATGCGATATAATGTATCACCGTGTTTCACTGCATATTTTTTTGGTTCTGTAATTGTATTACCTTTTGCAGTGATATGCATTGGTTGCTCGAATGATGTAGTATCTTCTTCGACAGTCGGAGTATCCTCTGTCTCTTCATTAACCGACTCAGAATGCAACTCTTCTTCTGATTCTTGTGTTTCGACCGCAGTTTCATCTAGCGATTCAGATTCAGCTATCATGTCTTGTTCCTCAGACACTGTATCTGTGACCCCTGCTTCAATCTCTGGTTCTTCAGTTATTTCTTGGCGACTAGATTCTGATTGAGACACTACCTCAGCGGAGATGGTCTCATTCCCCACTGTCTTCGTCTCATTATCCAAAATTTCTAAATCTGATACTTCATATTCCACACTCTCTTGTGCGGAAATAGATTGAGTATTTAAAATGAAAGGAACACTAAATAATGATACTGCTAACATTGCGCTTTTTGACAATTTATCCTTAAACATAGTAACCTCCTATATTAAACTTCCATATTATTATATCAAGATAAATTCTCACGACAATCTAATTTCAAATCAGAAATCAAATTGTAATATTAATCACATAAATGAAATATTCTTTCGACATGTTATAAATGAGCTCAATAAAAAAAGTAACACGTCTTAACTCAGATCGTGTTACTCATTAATTTTAAAATATTAAATGTTACAAACAAAGAAAATCAAATTAATCTTCCCTTTGCCAAGAAGATGCATCTAATTTTGTTTTTTGAGTCTCAATTCTTTGATGTTGAGCTTCACTCACTCGTTGAGCTTCATGTAAAAGTGCCTTTGTTGGATAATTCTTCGCAATGTTTTGCCATTGTTTTATATATTGTTTTGACCATTCTGTCATATTACCACTTCTCTGTTATTGTCATTAATTCGTTAAATTCTTCCAATTGTTCTTGAAGTGTCTCAGTAAAGAGATCAAAAATCACCTTATTTTCCTCATCTAAAGTAATACTCTCTTCCTCAAGTGCCAATAATTTATTAATAATATATTGATGATATTGATTTTCATTTGTTTTATTACCAGTCTCTATATAGCAAGCATAGCGCATCATTAATGTCATTTTTTCTTCTTCAGACATATAATCAAATTGATGAATATTAAAAATAGGCAGGTAATGCCAGCCAAGTGCATTTGCTAACATTTCAAAGGGAGATAACATTTCCGATAATGTTCTCTTTTCTTGACCGCCTGCTTGAAAATGTTCTTCCTTACGTCCAATTGTTACAATCAAACCAAATTCTTTATCTGAAAGAGCACGCATCAATTCAACATCTCCAAAATCTAATGGAAAGACATCATCTAACCAATGTTTAAGAATTGCTGGAGCTTGATACCAATACAAAGGAAATTGGAAAAAAACACGGTCATAATTTATTAAACGTGCACGCTCATCAGATATATTAATTTCATCTGATGCATATAAAGATGCCAGATCTAAATAATCGACATCTGTCCAATGCAATCCACTTTCAATTAAAAACTGTTGACTCATTGAAGAATCCAGTTCTGGATGTGCAATAACAATCAGTGTTTTGACCATGCTATTCTCCTTCCTCTCTTTTTGGTAAATAAATCGTGAAAATCGAACCTTTGCCAGGCTTACTTTCTACATTAATGCTTCCGCCATGTGCCTCTACCAATGAATGGACAACAGCTAAGCCGATACCTGATTCACCATATTTTGTATTTTTTCTAGAGATATCTGCTTTATAGAAACGTTCCCAAATTTTTTCAATATCATCTGGATCAATACCTATCCCATGATCAATAATATCAATTTGAACCTGTTCTTCATGTGAGTGCGCTTTAATTTTAACTTCACTTTGATGGGAAAATTGAATCGCATTATTAACGAGATTAATCAAAATCTGTCTCAATCGATCATAATCTGCCCAAATAGTAAGATCTGATTCTGCTTCGACTGTAATCCAAATATCTTTTTCTTTGGCTTTTACCATCATTTGTTCTTTGATTTCAGATAATAATTTCTGAGCATCAATTTCTCTTTTTGAGAGTGTATACTGATTTGTGCGAATACGTTCATAGTCTAAATTCTCATTCACTAAGCGGGTTAAGCGATCTGTTTCTTTCGCTATTAATTCTAAGCTTCGCTGCTTATGAGACTCTGGTATCATATCATTTTGCAAGCCTTCAATTAACCCTTTCATTGTTGTCAATGGTGTACGCATTTCATGAGCTGCATCCATCATAAATTGACGTCTTAAGTCTTCATGTCTTCTGATTTCTTCTTGAGAACTTCGTAATGAAGATGTCATTATTTCAAAATCACGTGCTAAATCGCCTAATTCATCTCGACTCGTGACGTCAATGGAAATTTCATAATTTCCAGAAGCAATTTCCCTAGTAGCTTGTTGCAATCTTTTTATTTTATGTGTTTGATAAAATGCATAGAATAATGCCAAAACAATCCCTACAAAAATCGCTAAAATAAATGATGTATAAATATCTTTTCTAACTGCTGTTAATCGTGATTCTAAATCATCTAGTGGTGCTCCTAGACTAATAAATCCATCTGGGAACTCTCCTACATCATGATGCGGTAAGTAGACAGTTAAATAGGGTTCTTCGACATTATCAGCATTCAATCGATTATCTATCCTAAATCCGATCATTTCATCACGATTTAAACGAACCAAATCTTCCTTTGCCAAATCAGCATTAAATTTCTGATCATAAGTCGGATAAATTGTTCGACCATTGGGTAAATAAACTTGAATAACGATATTTTCACTCGCTAATAATTGAGATGTTCTAACTAAATCTTCTCGAGAGAAATTATTACTAACAATATTCTGTCCATAGTTAATTAGTTGCTCTTGACGATTTTCTGTAATTTCTTGAGTTACAGATTTTTCAATTCGAACAGCAATGATCATCAATGCTGTAATCAATACTAGCAACATCCCTATAATCTGTTGCCAGACAATTTTCATTCATCGTCACCAATCTCTTCATATTTATAACCGACACCCCAAACCGTCTGGATTAATTGTGGCCCCACTACTTCAATCTTTTGTCGTAATTTTTTGATGTGAGCATCCACCGTTCTTTCATCACCATAAAAGGGATCTTCCCATAAACTTGTGAGTAAATCTTCTCGGGTAAAGACGCGTTTTGGAGCTGATGCGAAAGTCATTAATAAATCAAATTCTTTCGGTGTCAAATTCTCAATCAAAGTATCATTATAATAGGCTTCACGCGTTGAAGAATTAATTTTTATTACATTTGTTTTAATGTCAAAGCCATCATCATCGCCCTCTTCCCTATCACTTGGAACAATTTGTGCCCGACGATAGAGCGCTTTGATGCGCGCTAATAATGTAATTGGACTAAACGGTTTCGTGACATAATCATCTGCCCCCATTTCGAGTCCTATGACTTGATCACTTTCAGAATCTCGTGCAGTTAACATGATAATTGGGATTTCTTTAGATATTTTACGCATTTCACGACAAACTTGAATCCCATCCATTCCTGGTAAATTCAAATCTAAAATGACGATATCCCATTGCTCTGGATTATCCTTAAATGCTTGAAAGCCCTCTGCTCCATCATAATAAAAACTTGCTTCATAGTTTTCATTTTCAAAAAACATACTCATCATTTCTGTTACGGATTCATTATCTTCTATCATTAGAATATTCATCAAACTCACCTCTTTCATTTATTATACTATATTTGATTTAATTATTTGGTTCAAGTTTAACATTCAACAGAATGCTGGTATCCTTACTCATCTTAAAATAACAAAACTGAGTATCCAATCAATGGATACTCAGTTTATTTAGAATATTAAAATTTAATCTTCTGCTAAAGTCATATCAAGACTTTCCATAACTTGCTCACTGTCTATTTCAACTGTCTCTTCTTTTGGCGACTGATCACGATTTGCTGGCTTACCGCCACTTAATAAAGTGATATTTTCTAAAACACATTCAACCACATAATGCCTCACACCCGTCTTATCATCATAATCACGACTTTGCATACGACCATTTACTGCAATTTGTTGACCCTTTTCACAATATTTCTCCATCAAATCAGCTAGTCCTCCCCAAGCACTAATGGGTATAAAATCTGTCATAAATTCACCATGTTGATTTCTCCGTAAACGTTGAACAGCTAATTGATTATTTACGACTCGTGTATCAGCATCTAAATGCTTAACCACAACTGGACGTGTTAATCTCCCTACAAATAACGCTTGATTCATAAACTCCTCCTTAAACTATTTTTAATTCATAGCGAAACAGGTTATTTTTTCATACGATTCATCGTACTAATAATAAATAACCCTTTTTAAGGACTTTAGGAGATTATATTGGAAAATGCTATTTTATTATAAATCTTCCGCTATTTGTACAATCTTTCTCAACCGATGGTTCACTCCTGATTTAGAAATGGGGCCACCTGGAACTTGTTCCCCTAACTCTTTAAGTGTCATATCAGGATTTTGTAAACGAAATTCAGCCATAATGCGTAATTTTTCTGGTAAATATTCTAATCCTTTTTCTGAATCAATCGTACGGATCGCTTCTAATTGCTTTTGTGATGCATCAATAGTTTTATTCATATTGGCATTTTCCATATTCACCAAACGATTTACTGAATTGCGCATATCACGTATAATACGAACATCTTCAAACTGTAACATGGAACTGGTTGCGCCAATTAATTGTAAAAAATCTGATATCTTTTCAGCTTCTTTTAGATAAGTGATATAACCATTCCTTCTAACAATCGTTTTCGCATTCAAATCAAAATGATTAATCATTTGGCACAATTGTTCATTATGGTCCTCATAGGTTGAATAAATTTCTAGATGATAATTATTTGATTCTGGATTATTAACGGAGCCACTTGCTAAAAAGGCGCCTCTTAAATAAGAACGCTGCTTTTGTTCATCTTTTAAAATATCATCTGTAATTGTCCGTTGCATCACACCATCTTCAAGAATATTTAGCTCTGTTAATAATTCATATACATGGTGTCGACAACGGACAATATAAACATTATTCTTTTTCAATTTCATTTTTCGCCGAACGATTAGTTCTCCCTCGACACCAAAATGTTCTTTTAATAACGAATAAATCCGTCGGGCAATCGCAGCATTTTCACTTTGTACATTTAATGTCAGTTCTTGTTGATATAGTGAAACCGCTCCGTTGATCCGTACCAATGCAGCTAATTCTGCTTTAGCGTGTTCTCGATGTACTTCAAGCAGAGTACACTCTTTCTTTACTTGTGCTGCAAAAGTCATCTTTTCACTCCTTTTTACAAATAAATATGGGATTTTTTAAAAATCCCACAGTTATTTTATATAGGTCATGTTTTAAGTATATTGTTCTTTTTGATGAATTTTGCGATTTCTTAAAATATGCCCTAACTCATCTACGACCTTCTCAGTATCATGATAAGCCCCTCCATCACGCATACTCAAGAAATCATTTGAAATTATTCTTAATCCTTGTTTTTGTAAACCTTGAAAATCATGTTTAACTTGTAATAAATATTCTTCGTTAGGCTGGGTTTTAATATATTCATTTGGAACCGGGGCAATATTCACCAATACCGTATCAATAAATGGTGCTTCTAAATGATCATGCAATGCTTCCACATGATCTGCGTCAGTGAAATTTTCTGTCTCTCCGAGTTGTGTCATAATATTACAAATATATACCACTTCTGCAGATGTTTGATTCATCGCATCGCCGATTTCTTTAATCATTAGATTTGGTAGAATGCTTGTATATAAACTACCCGGCCCAATCACTACTAAATCTGCATCCATTATCGCATCGACTACTCTTGGTGACGCGTATATCGCTGGATCTCCAGACATTGTTGTCACTGCTACTTCCTTGATTTTCTTACGATGCTTTGCAATTTGTGATTCACCAACAGCAATCGTTCCGTCTTCAAAAATTGCATTCAATACTAAGGCTTCTTCGGCTGCAGGTAGCACGGCCCCGCTTAATTTCATCCATTTTGATAAAATATCAATGGAGCCTATCATGGACCCATTCATCTCTCTCAATGCAGCAATGATTAAATTACCTATCGCATGTCCAGCAAGAAAATCATCATCTGTATCAAACCGATATTGAAATAAATCTAACATCGGTTTTTCAACTTCAGATAAAGCAGCCATACAGTTACGTATGTCTCCAGGTGGAACAACATTCACATAATCTCGTAATGCGCCACTACTCCCACCGTCATCAGCCACTGTGACAACGGCTGTGACATTTACATCCAGAGCTTTTAATCCTCGTAGAATTACAGGTAAGCCCGTTCCGCCTCCGATAACTGTCACATTATATTTCCCATTCATCTCTGCCATCACTACGCCTCTTGCCTATTGGCAAATCGCATATCTCTGTGCGATACATTTACAACGTAGTCATCATTTCGGAGTTGATTGGCAACTCTCTCTGTTAAAGCAACTGAACGATGCTGACCGCCTGTACAGCCAATTGCTATAATGACACTATTTTTACCTTCTTTTTTATAACCAGGCAAACAGAAAGTTAATAAATCCATAAATTTATTATAAAAGACTTGCGTTTCTGGTTGTTTCATAACATATTCGTACACTGCTTCATCTTTACCTGTTAGGGGTTTTAACTCTTCAATATAGAATGGATTCGGTAAAAAACGCACATCAATCAAAACATCTGCATCAATTGGATTTCCATGTTTAAATCCGAATGACATGACTTCAACATGAAATGGAATATAATCATCACTTGAAAAATTATTAATGATAATCTTTCGCAATTCCCGCGGGGTGATATCTGATGTATCAACCACATATTGGGCACGCGTACGGATTTCAGCCAGCATTTCTCTTTCTTGATTAATTCCATCAATCGCACGACCATCCATCGCAAGTGGATGATTTCGTCTAGATTCTTTATATCTTGAAATTAGCGCTTCATCATTAGCTTCTAAGAATAAAATTTTTGTTGTAATGTATTGGGTATTTGCCATTTTAGCAATCTGATGGTCAATTTCATGAAAGAATTCTCTCGTTCTTAAATCAATTACTAAGGCAATTTTCGTAATTTTACCTGATTCTTTCATCAATTCCCAAAATGTCGGTAATAATGTCGGTGGCATATTATCGATACAATAATAACCTAAATCTTCGAAACTTTGGACAGCAACTGTTTTCCCAGCACCACTCATTCCTGTAATAATTACAAGTTCTAATGTATCCGACATATGATCCCTCTTTTCTTTATTGTCTATTGTTTTATTATATCACAATTGAAGTTATTAGGATATTCCATCCATCCTTCAATAGGATAAATAAGATTAAAACAGTCCTCCATGCCATAACTTGGCATGGAGGACTGTTTAAGAACTGTTTCAATTCATTAATTTGTTAATGCTCGAATCGCTGTTTCTAATTTTTCTGCTTTTTCATCTACTTCGGACTGAGAGTCACCTTCAACACCAAGATATAATTTAATTTTTGGCTCGGTACCTGACGGACGGAATGCCACCCAACTTTTGTCTTCTAATTGATATTTCAGCGCATCTGACTTCGGATAATCTAATGCTGATTCAACACCATTTTCATCTTTTTGTACGCCATTCAGGTAATCTGCAGCATGCACAACTTTTTGATCTGCTAATGTATCGATTCCTTCTTCACGAATAGATTTCATGATTTCTGCCATGCGTTGTTTACCTGATAGTCCAGGGAAATCGATTGAAATAGTTTTTTCTTTGAAGTAACCATATTTTTCATACATATCGATGAGTGCATCACCCAATGTACGATCAGCTTTTTTATTGAATGCCGCTAATTCAGCTAAAATAACGAGAGCTTGAATCGCATCTTTATCACGTACAAATGGCTCTTTCAAATAACCATAACTTTCTTCAAATCCCATTAAGAAAGTCTTTTCATTCGTTTCTTCATATTCTTTAATCTTTTCAGCAATGAACTTAAATCCAGTTAATACTTCCACCATTTCCAAGCCATTCGCTTCTAAAATAGCATCCGCTAAATTAGTTGATACAATCGATTTAACAGCGACGCTATTATCAGGAAGATCATTTTGTGCCTTACGTGCATTGACAATATAATCTAGCATGATTGAAGCAATTTGATTTCCAGTTAATAATTGATAATTGCCATCTGCCTTACGAATCATCGCTCCAAGACGGTCAGCATCTGGGTCTGTTGCTAATAGAATGTCTGCTTCTATCTCATGTCCTAATTTCTCGGCTAATTCGAACGCTTCGGGAGATTCTGGATTCGGCGAAGTAACGGTTGGGAAATCCCCGTCAGCTTCTGCTTGCTCTTCTACAACTGTAACATTGGTAAAACCAGCTTGCTCTAGAGCTTTCATACCAATGTAATAGCCTGTTCCGTGTAATGGAGAGAATACAATTTTTACATCATCATTCATTTCTTTAATGAGGTCATAATCAATATTGACAGACTTCATTGCTTCTAAATAAGCCGCATCAACATTATCGCCAACAATCTCGATAAGTCCCTCTTGAATCAGTGCATCTTTATCGCCAACTGCAACATTCAATGGATCTTCTACTTGTCTAACATACATTGTCAGCTTATCTGCATCCTCTGGTGGCATTTGTCCCCCATCTTCGCCATAAACTTTATAACCATTATAAGCCGCTGGATTGTGACTCGCAGTAATCATAATTCCTGCGTAAGCATTCAAATGGCGAACTGCAAATGAAAGAACCGGTGTAGGTCTCAAACTTTCATAGACATAACTTTTAATGCCATGATTGCCTAAAACAAGTGCTGATTCCATTGCAAATTCAGGAGACATGTGACGACTATCATATGCGATGGCCACGCCGCGGTCCATTGCTTCTTGCCCGGCATCTAAGATTAACTTGGCTAAGCCTTCAGTTGCTTGACGCACCGTATATATATTCATACGATTGGTCCCAGGTCCAAGAATACCTCGCATCCCGGCTGTTCCAAAACTCAAATTCGCTCCAAAGGATTCTTCGAGCTCCTCCTCAGACATCCCCTCTAATTGAGTCTTCAAATCTTGTTCCAAATGCTCAGCATCCATCCAATGTTTATATGTTTCTTGCCAACTCATGGTGTTAGCCCTCCTTATTTTATAATACGCTTTCATTATACCATGAACTAGATAAAATAGTGTCTCATATTCTTAAATTCTTGCCATTCTTTTAATGTTCTTAAAAGAATAATGAACAATCAAAAAGCCAGTCGCTAAATTCACAACTGGCTGGAAGCTATATTATTCATTTTCATTCTATCTCTATTGACTGTAAATAATCGTAAGCACGTTGGCCTGCAATGCTTCCGTCACCAACAGCAGTAGCAACCTGTCGCAAATGTTTTTCACGTACATCCCCAATCGCGAATAGTCCTGGAATCGATGTTTCCATTGAGTCATTTGTTTTGACCCATCCTTCTGGTGTTGTAATACCTAATTCAGCAACAATTTGTGAATTGGGTACAATACCAACATAAATAAATACACCATTCGTTTTAAATTCTGTTGTTTCATTTGTTTTGACATTTTTTAAAGTCACTGACTCAACCATCATATCGCCGTTAATAGATTCCACTACAGTATCCCAAATAAAATCAACTTTAGGATTATTAAAGGCTCGTTCTTGTAAAATTTCTTGAGCACGTAACTGATCACGCCGATGAATAATGGTTACCTTTTCTGCAAATTGCGTTAAATAGGTCCCCTCTTCAACCGCAGAATCTCCTCCACCCACAACTACAAGTTTGCGATTCTTAAAGAAGAATCCGTCACAAACCGCACAAAAAGACACACCTTGTCCTGATAATTGTTCTTCGCCTGGAATTCCTAATCGGCGATTTAACGCCCCAGTTGCTAAAATCACGACAGGCGCTTGATATACTTTGTCCCCAGCCGAAACTTGCTTCATTTGACCATGAATCGTAACTTTTTCTACATCACCATAAACATGTTCAGCACCAAAAGCCATCGCTGAAGCATAGAAATTATCTGCTAATTCTGCTCCGGATATTTGTTTAAAACCTGGATAATTTTCTATCTCTGAGGTATTTAATAATTCCCCACCAGGGGCACCTCTTTCAATGACAATTGTCTTCAAATTTGCTCGAGAGGCATATAATGCTGCCGTCATTCCGCCTGGTCCAGCACCAATTATAATGACATCTGCTTGAATTAATGATTGTTCTGTCAATACTATTCCTCCGTGTTCATATTTAAATTTAATAGATGGTCAATAGTACTCGGTTCGGATTTACCTTGTCTGTTCATTAAAGATTGAATGCCTTTATCAAGCTGAGCATCTTGATAAATCAAACGATATAAGCCTTCAGTGATAGGCATTTCAATATTAAGAGATTGTGCTATTTGATAAGCAGCCTTACAAGTCAGAATCCCTTCAACGACCATTCCAATTTCTTGTTCAATATATTCTTTATCATATTTTTGTGCAAATAATTTGCCTGCACGATAATTTCTTGAATGAACACTATTGCAAGTAACAATTAAATCACCCATACCACTTAATCCACTAAATGTCATCGGATCTGCACCCAACTCTACACCTAAGCGCATAATTTCCGCTAGACCACGCGTAATTAATGCTGCCTTTACATTGTCTCCATAGCCAAGACCATCTAAGATTCCTGCACCAAGTGCAATGATATTTTTTAGCGCTCCACCTAATTCTACGCCGATAATATCTTGGTTAGTATAGACACGAAAATAAGAATTCATGAAGGCCTCTTGTACAATTTTAGCCGTTTTTATATCTTTACTCGCTGCAGTAATCGTTGTAATTTCTCGTCTAATTACTTCTTCTGCATGACTCGGTCCAGATAAGACAACGATATCTTGATAATGGAGCCCTTCTAACTCTTCGTTAATCATTTCACTCACACGTAAATGTGTTTCTGGCTCAATTCCCTTCGTCGCATGCACAATAATGGGATTGGATGTCAATTGGTCAAATACTTTGGCCAATTTTTTCGTGACAGAACGAATTCCCTTAGTAGGTATAACAATGAGCACCATTTCACTCTTATCTACCGCTAAATTTAAGTCCGAAGTAGCTAATACCTCTTCAGGCATAGAAATATCAGGCAGATACTGTGAATTAGTATGTTGCAGATTCCATTCTTCTGCTTGTTTTTCATCTCGGCTCCAAATAACCACCTCATGTTGATTATCCGCTAATACTTGTGCTAAAGCACTGCCCCAAGATCCCATACCTAAAACAGTAATTTTCATTATATCCGCTCCTCATGTCGATTGTCCGTATAGTAAGGAATATTATCAGAATGACGACGTCGATAAATGACAAAAATAAGACCCACAATAATAAACAATGCTGAAACCCACTGTGATATTCTTAAAGGCCCTAAATATAAACTATCCGTGCGCATCCCTTCAATCCATACTCGCCCTAGACCATACCAAATAGCATATCCAGCAATTATTTCACCTTCAAAGGCAAAATTTTTCTTTTGTCTAATATATAAAAGTAAAACAAAGCCTATAAATGACCACAAAGATTCATACAAGAAGGTTGGATGATAATACGTTCCTTGAATATTCATCTGATTGATTAACCAATCAGGTAAATGTAGTCCTTCTAAAAACGACCTTGTCACGGGGCCGCCATGTGCTTCTTGGTTCATAAAATTAGCCCATCTACCAATCGCTTGTCCAGATAGTAAAGCTGGTGCAATGATATCGAAAATTTCTATGACATTGATCTTTTTCTTATGACATAAATAAATAATCGTAAGTCCAGCACCAATAACAAAACCATAAATAGCCATCCCACCATGCCAAATTGCGATAATTTCAGTTGGATTTGCTAAATAATAATCGAGACGAAACAAGACATAATATAATCTGGCACCTATTCCTCCGAATATTAAGGCTGGAAAAATGAGATCAAATAAGGTGTCTTCATCATAACCTTTTCGTTGACCTTCTCGACGAATTAAAAAATCACCTATAATAATTGCTATTACAATAATTATCGCATACCATCGTATAGAAAAAGGTCCTAACTCAATGGCTATCGGATTTAGAGCTCCTGACATTCTCTGTAAATTAAACATTAATTATTCTCCGAGTTTTGTTGAATCAATTCTGCTAATCGCTGATGAAAAGTCGTTTTTGCGTCATATCCCATTAACATCGCACGGTGATTCATGGCAGCTGACTCAATAATTGTCGATAAATTACGCCCAATTTTTACCGGAATTCTGATTTTAGGGACTTCTACATCAAAAATTTGTTGTGTTTCTTGATCAAATCCTAAACGATCATATTCTACTGTGCCATCATCAACCACAAGATCAATAATCAATTCTAAGCGCTTGGATAGACGAACAGCTGAAACACCATACAAATGCATCACATCGATAATTCCTAATCCACGAATCTCAATTAAATTTCTCAAAATCGTTGGCGCTTCGCCTATAATTGTTCGTTCATCTGTTTGATAAAATTCGACTCGATCATCAGCCACTAATCGATGACCGCGTTGAATTAATTCCAATCCTGTTTCTGATTTTCCAACACCACTCGCTCCGATGAGCAAAACACCCATTCCGAATACTTCTACAAACACTCCATGCATCGAAATGCGATCCGCTAATCGACTCTCTAAAAAATTTGTTATATTGGATAACACACGACTCGTTTTTGATTTGCATACTAAAATAGGGATATGATTATCATCTGCAACGTCAATTAATTCCGTTGGAACTTCCATATCTCTCGATATTACAACCATCGGCGTATCTTCAGTACACATCGTTTTAAATATCTCATATCGTTCTTGACTAGTTTTTGTTTCTAAATAACTCATCTCAGTACGTCCAATAAGTTGAACGCGTTCGTGAGGAAAATAGTCGGTATAACCTGTTAAGATTAAACCTGGCCTTGATACTTCACTAGTGTATATCAATCGATCAATATATTCTTCACCATAAGCGATTCGCACGCTAAGATTTTCTACTACTTCTGCAACACTTACTGACTGCATCTAACATCCTCATTTCTTGATTATTCATGCTCCATTATAACACGAGTCACTATCTCACTCCACCGAACCCTTTTAATGTTTTTATCTGTTAAATAAATAAAAAGACGAGTACACACTCGACTCGTCTTTCAATAACAACTATTAAAATAAATCTTAAAAATCGCTCCAGTCACTTTCCTTAGTTTCCTTCTCAGGCGTAACATCTTTACGTCCATGATTGTGCGTTTTTGCCTTAAATGCTTCAAAAGGATTCGTTTTTTGACGACGCACTTCATAATCATTCGGAAGAACTAATGCTAATATTAGATAAATCCAAAATCCCGCACTTCCACCTAAAAATAATAGGACAAATATAATTCTAAAAATCGATGGATCTACTTTAAAATATTCTCCTAGACCACCACAAACTCCTGCAATATGACGATCTGTTGTTGAACGATAGAGTCTTTTTTCCATAATTATCTCTCCTTATGTCATTAATAATTATCGGTATCTTTAATGAACACATCTCCTGTTGTTACAGACACATTAACATGTGCATTCGTTTCTTTATCACGATCGATCGAATGATGTTGTTCTTTTGTTGCGATAGTGGCATTGGCTAATCGTGAATAAACTTCACCCATTGATGTTTTAATCTCTCCACTTAATCCGATTTGTTCTGGTATGGCTATTTTAACATCTCCAGATATTAATTTCACTGTCATATCAGACGCTTCTAGATTTCTTTTCGTCAGATATACATTAGAATTAACAGAATTGATCATTAAGTGATTAATATTTCCTTGGTATCGAATATCGCCATTTACATTTTGCACTTTGACATGTTCGATATTACTATTTGTTAATTTTAAATGACTATTAAATGTATCGATCTGCAATGAATCTGATTCGATTTCATTTAATTTAATGTCTCCATTTTTATGCTTAATAATAAATTGATCTGTAGAGACACCATCTACAGTTAAATCTCCATTAATTAATTTTAATTCTATTTTATTCAACATTTTTTCTGGAATATAAAGATCCATATCGACGGCATATTTTGGTGACTTAATGTCTATTTCAAATGCTTGATCTTGGTATTGAATAGTATTGAGCGATTCGAATTCATCAATCAATACCTCTTCTTCATTACCATATTCTCGAATAGTCAATGATGCATAAATCGTTTCTTTGTCGTGCGGGTTTAATTTGACTGAACCATTTAAAATCGACACAAAAAGTTCTTCCAGCGCATCAATTTCATATTCATAAGCATTCTCAATGATATTTGATTTTAACCATGGAACTTTGACGCCAATAGTGGTATCTTTCATTTGGAAACTATCTGATAAATCTTGAACGACTGACTTAAGCGACTGCCCCCATGTTTTCGTTTCATTTGCAATATTTTTTCCAGCACGTTTAGCTGAATGTGCTTGTTCGTTGATAAATTGTTTCACATCTTCAGAATACTGATTAAATTTCTCAGCTTGAATCTGATCATAACTTTCTTGAGAATCTTTCAATGACTCGGTGGTTCTTTCGATTTTTTGGAGTAATTGTGCTTCTTGCTCTTTCAATTCGCTCATTTGAGCTTCCATCTCTTCTGTTAAGTCATCAATTTCTTGAAATATCTCTAATTCTCTCAGACGCTGTCTAACAATAACGAGCGCTTCTTCTAGTTTTTTCTTTTGATTAGAAAGCTCTTTAATTGTATCACGAAGATTGTCTTGCTCTTTTTCTATTTGATTCTCTTCCGCTTCCATTGCTTCTTGATATTCTTTTGAAAAATAATCTGCTTCATCTGTTTTATTATTTTTATGGATATCTTCTGCTATTTCCTGTTGGCCAGCAGCTTCTAATAATTCCAATGCTTCATCCATTGTAAGAACATTTTGTTTAACGAGCTCAATAATTCTTTCTTTTTCCATGAGCAAACCGCCTCCTGTATTTTGTTATTAAATGATTTCCTTTTCTACAACTTTATTATGCCAGAATTTTATAATTCAGACATAGGTCTTGAGGCCTATCTTGCCTTTATAGGGTTCAGTGATGGCGAAAATACAACTTTAGTACGAAAAAACTCTTCAAGCATTGTTTTGCTCAAAGAGTATAAAAATTATTTTTCATGATCAAATAATTTTTTTAGATATTGACCTGTGTAGCTTTCGGAAACTTCAGCAACTTCTTCAGGTGTTCCTGTCGCAATCACTTGACCTCCTCCGACACCACCTTCAGGTCCCATATCAATAATATAATCTGCCGTTTTAATGACATCTAAATTGTGCTCAATGACAACTACAGTATTCCCAGCCTCTACTAATCGATCTAATACTAATAATAATCGTTTGATATCATCAGGATGTAAGCCCGTTGTCGGCTCATCTAAAATATAGAAAGTATCTCCCGTAGAAACTCTTTGAAGTTCAGAGGCTAATTTCATTCTTTGGGCTTCTCCTCCAGACAATGTGGTGGCAGATTGACCTAATTGTATATATCCGAGCCCTACATCGACTAATGTCTGTAATTTTCTTTTGATTTTTGGTATATTTTCGAAGAAAATCAGCGCTTCATCTATCGTCATATTGAGCACATCGGCGATATTTTTATCTTTATATCGAATCTCTAATGTCTCAGAATTATACCGTGTACCGTGACATACCTCACATGGGACGTAAACATCTGGTAAGAAGTGCATTTCAATTTGTTTAATTCCTGCACCTTTACATGCTTCGCATCGTCCACCTTTAGTATTGAAACTAAATCGTCCTTTTTGATATCCTCTTAATTTCGCATCATTCGTTTGCGCAAACAAATCACGGATATCATCAAAAACACCGGTATATGTCGCTGGATTACTTCGAGGTGTTCGTCCTATAGGACTTTGATCAATATCGATAACTTTTTCTAAACCTTCCCAACCAGTAATCTCATCAAAATCTCCTGGTCTTTCTTTAGTACTCGTTAATCTTTTTGTAAGTGCAATTTTTAAAATTCGATTAACGAGACTACTCTTACCAGAACCAGATACTCCAGTTACGGCAGTGAAACGACCAATGGGGAATGAAACATCAATATTTTTCAAGTTATTTTCACGTGCACCTGTGACTTTAACCCAACCATGGTCTTCGCTACGTCGCTCGCTAGGAATCTCTATTTTTTCTTTTCCAGATAAATAACGTCCAGTGATAGAGTTTGAGTTATCCATCACTTCTTTTGGTGTTCCAGCAGCCACAATATGACCACCTTGTTCACCTGCTCCAGGGCCGATATCAACAATATAATCAGCTTCTAACATCGTCTCATCATCATGTTCAACGACAATCAATGTATTACCTAAGTCCCGCATTTGTTTCATTGAATTAATAAGACGGGCATTATCTCTTTGATGAAGCCCAATAGAAGGCTCGTCTAGAATATAAAGAACGCCTGATAAATTGGATCCAATCTGAGTGGCTAATCGAATACGTTGAGCTTCGCCCCCTGACAGAGAGCCTGCTACACGATTAAGCGTTAAATAATCTAATCCAACATTATTTAAAAAGTTTAGCCGATCATTGATCTCTTTAAATATAGGTGCACTTATTTGTTCATTTTCTGACGAAAAATCAAGATTTGTAATGTATTCATAAGCATCTTCAATTGATTGTTCAGTGAATTCAGCGATATTTTTATCACCAACATATACTGAAAGTGCCTCCGGATTCAAGCGTTGTCCTTTACATGTTGGACAAGGCAGTTCATACATATAATCTCGCATCTGTTCACGCACAGATTCTGAGTTAGAATCTTGATAACGTCTCTCAATATTATTAAGTATTCCTTCAAAGGACGTCATCTCTGTCGTCTTCATTCCACTACGAATGCCTTTATATTTAAATTTAAATTTCACATCGTCTGTTCCATTAAGCACTAAATCTTGTTGTTCTTGGGTTAAATCTTTAAATGGTACGTCAATTGGTATATCTTGACTCTCACAAAAAGCTAATAACATCGCATGATAAAAATAAGTTGAATTGTTCTTCCATGGCGCTAATGCCCCTTCGTCTAAAGTCAATCCCTTATCTGGAACAACTAAATCTACATCGACAGTCAGACGTGCCCCAATTCCGTCACAGCTTGGGCAAGCGCCAAATGGTGCATTAAATGAAAACAAACGTGGTTCTAATGCATCAATGGTGAAATCACAAAGCGGACAGGCATAATGTTCATTGAAATATAATTGTTCCCCATCAATGATATCAACAATCATATATCCATCAGAGAAACGAAGTGCTTGTTCTACTGAATCAAATAATCTTGTTCTGATTCCTTCCTTGATAATTAGTCGATCCATCACCACTTCAATCGTGTGCTTTTTATTTTTTTCTAATTCAGGGACTTCCGTAATATCATAAATTTCCCCATCTATTCTTACTCGAACATAGCCGTCTTTTTTTATTTTCTCAAGAACTTTTTTATGTTGCCCCCGTTTTTCTCGAATCGCTGGAGCTAATAATTGAATGCGTGTTCTCTCTGGAAGTTCCTCAATCTTATCGACAATTTGTTCAGGAGATTGACGTTCAATGGGAATATGATGATTTGGACAATATGGTGTGCCTACACGAGCATATAATAATCTTAAATAATCATTAATTTCTGTTGCAGTCCCTACAGTCGATCTTGGATTGTGACTCGTCGTCTTTTGATCAATCGAAATTGCTGGACTTAATCCTTCAATTGAATCAACATCCGGTTTATCCATTTGACCTAAAAATTGGCGAGCATATGCAGATAAACTCTCAACATAGCGTCTTTGTCCTTCAGCATATAAAGTATCAAAAGCTAGAGAACTCTTTCCTGATCCTGATAATCCTGTCATAACAATCAGTTTATTTCTAGGTAATTCTATTGATATATCTTTTAAATTATGGGTTCTTGCACCCTTAACATTGATGGTGTCTCGAGCCATTATATCCGCTCCTTCATAATAATTTACCTAAGTATTATATCATACCGTAAAACCATAAACGAAACATTTGTTCGTATCTTCGTTTTATTGATAATAGAAATGCATTCCTTTATAATAATCTTGTATTCTGAAAGAGAAAGTGAGTGGCTATGAAACAATATAATCTAACTTTATTCGAGCGCTTTAAAGGTATCCTCTGGGCTCTACTATGGTTTATGCTCGATCAGGGAGTCGTAGCTTTAATTCTTGGTGGCATTAGCCTTGAGAGCTCTGCACCTGGGCGTGCAAAACTAATTCAAATATTCGGCTTACTACTTGCAATTTTACTCTCTTGGTTAGCAGGTAAATTTTATCGAAAACAACCTCTTGTCTCTGAAAATCTTCCTTTTAAACGAGATGATTTACTAAAAACATTTGGTTTTTATTTTCTCATAATTTTTGTCACAGGAATTATTAGTTCTATCATGTCGTCGCAAGGTATCGAAAACACTGAAAATCAACAATTACTTGAATCATTTATTTATGACCAAACGAGCACACTCGGTTTAATTTCATATGGCTTTGTGATTGTTGTATTAGCTCCTTTCATAGAAGAATTAGTTTTTAGAGGGATTTTTACCTCTCGTGTATTACCAGAATTCCCTTGGTTAGCAGGTATTATTTCCAGTGTTATATTCGCATTGATGCATATACCAACTGAAATTTGGTCCTTTTCACTCTACTTCGGCATAAGTCTCATACTCCATGTATCCTATTTACGTCGTGGTCAACTGAAAGATAGCATTGCTTTACATCTCATTAATAATGGTATTTCCTATTTACTCATCGTTATGATATTAAAAGGATTCATTCAAGGATAAACACATATAAAACATTAGACGCTAGCATAATATTTGCGGCTCTGTGTCAAATAATGTTGATGGAGCTTTTGACGACTGAACTATCAGTCGTCTTTTTTATGCACTTTTCTGTAAATTATACTTTCTGTCTGCTTCCTCTTCACTAAAATATAAGTGGCGTGGTGGTTCTGAATTGATTCTCTTGAATTGCGTTGAAATTAGAATGCGACAACGTAAATGGCCAAAATTACGGTAGCCATACCCTGAGCGTTTAATCATCTTGATTTTATTGACCGTTCCTTCAACGACGCCATTGGATAAGGTATATTTCAAGCTGTTTTCGATCTCTAAGCGATACTTAAAAAGTGTGTTAAACGCTGTTCGAACGCTCTTTGGAAAGACATATTTTTTCGTTTCTTCCAAGCTGTATATGAAGTCTTTGAACGATTGGCTACGTACGGCTTCAACAATTCGATGAACATGGTGATACACCAAGGAAAGCCTTGAATCAAGTTGCGTTAAATAACTAACGATCCCTTTTTCGGTAATTAACCCATCAAATAATCGGTGAGTATGATAATGGTCAAAATCAAGTGCTTCACGTGGTTTTAATAATAGTTTCCAGAGTTGTTTCAACTTACGGTAATCACGTGGCTGTTGGTACTTCAATTGGTTCATTACGCCAATGCGATGTTGGTTAGGGACGCGGTGCAGTGATTGAACGATATGAAAACGGTCAATGATAATGTCGGCATTTGGAAAGAGTGACGGTAAAAAATGATAGTAAGGTGAGTACATATCCATCGTAATCGTTTGAACTTTGAGACGTTCTTCACGTGAGAAACGGAGAAAATAATCCCGTAAATAGCCTTGTGTCCGATTTTCTAAAATATCCAGCACCTCATGAGTGTGGTTATTCATCAAAATGCAGGACGTTGACCCTGTCACGTTTTTAACCGATTTAAATTCATCAATCGCCAAATGAGTCGGTAAAGTAGACGGGCTCGGCCGTAGATTATCTCCCCATCGTTCTAACTCACGAATGACCGTATGGGTTGAAACGTTGAGGTGTTGGG
>JBHWOV010000069.1:0-9434 GCA_043424535.1 Aerococcaceae bacterium | reverse complement strand
TTGTATAAAATTATTTAATAGAAACATATAGGAGGGTTTATGCAAGAAAAAGAGATTAAAAAGGGAATTATTTATCATGCGTTGAGTGGGTTTTATTATGTCTGGGCCGATGGGGAAAGCTACACCACCAAACCAAAAGGCTTGTTTCGCCATCAAGATGAAAAACCACTCGTCGGTGACTATGTCGATATCGAAATCGATCATGTCAATCAAGAAAGCGAAGACCGTCTCGTCCATATTCATCCACGGGAAAATATGCTTGTGCGACCGCCCATTGCGAATATCGACCATGTGTTGATTGTTGTTTCATTAGTCGAACCAGCTTTCTCTTACAATTTACTCGACACATTTTTAGCCGTATTTGAAGGCCAACATATTGAACCAATCATTATATTGACAAAATATGATTTACTAGAAGAAGAACTAGGGCAGGACGAAGCCCAAGAAAAAGTAGCCGAAATCGAATCTCTCTATCAAGACAATATCGGCTATCAAGTCTTAGTCATCGATGGCTCACAAAAAGCATATGATGCGGTGAAGGAAATAATGACCGATGGAGTCTATGTTGTCGCTGGGCAATCGGGTGTCGGAAAATCGACGATGATCAATGGACTCTTGCCAGATTTGAATTTGGAAACCGCAGAAATTAGTTCATCATTGAATCGCGGACGTCATACGACACGATCAGTGACATTGTATCCATTTGGTGACGGACTTTTGGCGGATACACCAGGATTCAGTTCATTAGAAATTATCGATATTGAAAAGGAAGAATTACAATATGCCTTTCCAGAAATTGCGGAGGCGGCAAATCAATGTAAATTCCGTTCCTGCGTGCATATTAATGAACCGAAATGCCATGTCAAAGCAAGTGTCGAAAATGGTGAGATCGCTGAATCGCGCTATAAAAATTATTTAGCATTGTATCAAAAAATTGAAAATCAAAAACCGAGTTATGAGCGTAAATAGAAGAGGAGAGTTAAGATGAAAATTGCACCGTCTATTTTAAGTGCCGATTTTTCTAAATTAGGTGAAGAAGTAGTATCCATTGTCGAACAAGGCGCCGATTATTTACATATTGATATGATGGATGGGACCTTTGTGCCGAATATTTCATTTGGACCGATGGTGATGGAGAGTATTCGTCCATTAACCGATGCGACGTTCGACGTCCATCTAATGATTGAACAACCCGAACGCTATGTTGAACAAGTTGCGAATGCTGGAGCAGATATCATTACCGTTCATGTTGAAGCAACGCAACATATTCACCGCGTCATTCAACAAATTAAAGCCACAGGCAAAAAAGCGGGCGTCGTTGTCAATCCTGGCACGCCGATTGAAGCAGTATTACCGGTCATCGATATGGTCGATTTGGTCTTAGTGATGACGGTTAATCCTGGTTTTGGTGGTCAAGCATTTATTGAATCAACCATGGCAAAAGTAAAACAATTAGCTTTTTGGCGCAAAGAAAAACACTATCATTATGAAATTGAAGTCGATGGGGGCGTCAATGCCGAGACAGCGCAAATTTGTTTGGATGCCGGAGCAGATGTGCTAGTCGCTGGATCCTATATTTTCGGTGCTGAAGACCGTAGCCAAGCTATTCAATCACTCAAACCACATTATGAACTCTAAAGAAAAGCAAGCGATTATTATTTGTGCCGGGGCGCCACGTCCATATTTAGACCATCTCGAGTCATTATTACCAAATTATGAGCAAATCCTCTTTATCGGTGTCGATGGTGGTGCCACCGCGCTGATTGAAGCTGGCTATGCGCTCGATTATGCGATTGGCGATTTTGATTCGGTGACCGAAGCTGATTATGAGCAGATTCAAGCGCATTCTCAGCAAATAAAAAAATATCCTTCGGCTAAGGATGATACAGATTTAGAATTGGCTTTATTGTTGATTCAAGATTTGGAATTATCTGGAGTTATTTATATTTATGGTGGTCTGGGAACGGAATTATATGGACGGATGGATCATTTGATTGCGAATATTTGGATGATTTATCAACCGCGTTTTCAAACATTATTGCCTTCGCTGCAATTTATTGAGAAGAATCATCAACTCGCTTTTTATGATGCGGGGGAATATTCTTTTCACCATCAATCATGGGCGACGTATTTTTCGGTGATCTCACTGACACCCGTTGAACAATTAGAAATTGTAGGGGCAGAATATGAATTAGCAGCGACGGACTTTTCCTATCCTCGGGCGCTGATTAGTAATGAATTCAAAGAGAGACAAACCATTCAGATTTCCTTTGAACAAGGTATGATTATGGTAATGTATGTAAAGGAAGTGAAATAAATGACGAAACCAATTATTGCATTATATCAAGATTTAAAAGATAAACATAAACAAGCAATCGCAACTTTAATGTCAGACTATCAAGTGAAAGATATGTCAGACATCAGCGAAGCTGAAAGAGCAGACATTGAAATTCTCTTAGGCTGGAATCATGATTGGACAGCGGCTGACTTTGAAGAGATGACTGTTCTCAAATGGTTACAAAATTCGAGTGCTGGAATGGATGCTTTACCGGATGAAGTGAAGCAATCGTCACGCATTCTCTTATCGAATATGTCTGGGATTCATGGCGACAGTATTGCGCAAAATGTCTTTGCCTATATTTTAAGTAACTATCGGGGAATGTATCAAGCGCTAGCCGACCAATCTGAACACCATTGGAATCAAACCTATATGGATGATTTAAAACAAGTCAATGATAAAGTCATTCTCTTATTTGGGACAGGTTCTCTCAGTCAGAAAATCGCCAAGATTGCGCAAGTCTTTGGCATGAAGGTGATTGGCGTCAATACTGATGGTCGCGAAGTGGAGCATTATGACCAAACAGTAGCGACAGAAGACGCAGATACCGTGATTGGCGAGGCTGAGATCATTGTGAATACTATGCCTTCAACTTCCCAGACACGTGGTTTATTTAATCAATCATTTTTCGAAAAAATGAATCCAGAAGCGATTTTTATCAATGTCGGCCGTGGGGATGCGGTCATTGAAGAAGATATAGCTACTGCATTAAATGAAGAAGTGATTGCGGGCGCTTATTTAGATGTTTTCCAAGAAGAACCTTTACCAGAAGAGAGTCCACTTTGGGAGGCGAAACATTTGATTATCACGCCGCATACATCTGGTGTAGTCGAGCATTTTAGAGATGCGGTATTTAGTGTGTTTTATAAAAATTTAGAACAATATGCAACAGACGGTACGCTAGCAATGAATCAATTCAACGCTAAAAAAGATTATTAAATAAAAAAAGAACCTGATGCTTGAGGGAATCCTCATTGCATCAGGTTAATTTATTATGCGCGTTTTACAAGACCAGATTTTAATGCACGTGCAGAAACCCAAACTTTCTTAGGCTCGCCGTTTTCGTCAATAATGCGAACTTTTTGTAAGTTAGCACCGAATGTACGTTTTGATGCGTTCAAAGCATGTGAACGTTGTTGTCCTGATCTCGCTTTACGGCCTGTGTAATAACATTCTTTTGCCATCAATAGTTCCTCCTTATCTTGCAGGAGCTTATGTCTCTGCTTAATCATACTTGAATAGTATACCAATTCAAGAAATAATTAGCAACAGAAAAATTAAAAAATGCACCGATTCTGGATCGAAAAGCACGCTTTTTAAAGATTTTAGCGAATTTACCTATTCATAATAAATGAACCTATAGGTTGCCATATCCCGGTTCTTAATTGACGGTTATATTCTCTCCATGCTAAACTAAGACAAACGTAAGGAAATCAGCAAATATCAAGTATTTATGGTAAAATAGTTGATATCAATGATAAGGAGGCACAAGATGTCTATCAATATATCTACACCAAATGGTGAAATTAAATTAAGTAAAGAATCAATTGCTACAGTTATTGGCGCAGCGGTCACTGATAATTATGGTGTCGTTGGGATGGTCAGTCGTAATCTCATCAGAGATAATATGATTGAACTATTAGGTAAAGAAAACTATGCACGTGGCATTGTTTTAACACAAGAAAATAACGAAATTGCGGTAGATGTTCATATTTTAGTAACCTATGGCACAAAAATTTCCGTTATCTGCCAAAATATTCAAGAAACTGTAAAATATAATGTAGAGAATCTGTTAGGTTTTGAATTGAATTATGTCAATGTACATGTTCAAGGTGTCAAAATCAACGAATAGAGAGATTATAGGAGGGACACCTTGAAACTAGAAACGTTACAAGCATCGAAATTTAAAGAAATGGTTTTAGCGGGTTCTGAGCGATTAGAACATCATGCGGATTTAATTAATTCATTAAATGTTTTCCCAGTCCCAGATGGTGATACGGGAACGAATATGAAGATGACGTTTTCTTCTGGCGCGAGCTATGTCCGCCAATCCAATACCCAACATGTTGGGGAATTGGCTGAGACTTTAGCCAAAGGTTTACTAATGGGCGCACGCGGAAACTCAGGCGTTATTTTATCACAAATTTTCCGTGGTTTTTCTAAAGCGATTGCAACTCAACCTAGCTTAAATGCGCAAACCTTTGCGGCAGCTTTTGTTGGTGGCGTTGACTCTGCTTATAAGGCAGTCATGAAACCCGTTGAAGGGACCATTTTAACCGTTGCTCGCGAAGCAGCATTAGCTGGCGAAGAAAAAGCGCAACAGACAAATGATATTATCGAAGTGATGGAAGCAATCGTCGCGGAAGGTGCAGCATCATTAGAACGCACCCCAGACCTATTACCTGTTTTAAAACAAGTCGGCGTCG
The DNA here is from genome assembly GCA_043424535.1 of Aerococcaceae bacterium. Taxonomy (GTDB): domain Bacteria; phylum Bacillota; class Bacilli; order Lactobacillales; family Aerococcaceae; genus DSM-111022. Next base: position 4,670 of record JBHWOV010000069.1, on the reverse strand, counting down.
TCGACAGTGGCGGTAAAGGCTTATTGACGATTTATGAAGGTTTCTTAGCAAGCCTTAAAGGAGAGACAGCTGTCTCGACTGCAGCACCATCGACAAGTGAAAGCCATGTCGCTTTTGATGAAGAAAATGAGCATCCAATCGCAATGGAAGACATTACTTATGGGTATTGTACCGAAATTATGGTTCGTATTGGTGAAAATCCAACAACGAATAAACCGTTCGATTATGATGGATTCAGAAATACATTGAATGCACTGGGCGATTCGCTATTAGTCGTTGCGGATGACGAAATTATTAAGGTTCATGTCCATACGGAAGATCCAGGCCATGTGATGCGCTTAGGTCAAGAATATGGTGAATTAATCAAAATTAAAGTCGACAATATGCGTGAACAAGTGCGTGAATTGGAAGCCAGTCATGGAGATGTATCCCAACAAGCGCCAGTTGCACCAATAATGGAGCATAAGAAATATGGATTGATCAGTGTCGCTGCCGGAGAAGGCATGATTAACCTATTGAAAGACATGGGCGTTGATCAAGTGCTTGAAGGCGGTCAAACGATGAATCCTTCGACACAAGACTTTGTTGACGCGATGGCAAAAATCAGCGCAGATCATATTATTATTTTACCGAATAATAAAAATATTGTGATGGCAGCTGAACAAGCCGCTTCTGTCAGCGAAGTGCCAACCTTGGTCATTAAATCAACGACACTACCAGAAGGAATCACTTCGATGTTAGGCTTCAATCCAGAAGACGAACTCGATGCGAACGAAGATTCCATGAATGAGATGTTATCGACTGTAACCACAGGACAAGTCACTTATGCGATCCGTGATACGGATATTGATGGTGTCAACATCAAAAAAGATGATTTCATGGGATTAATCGATGGTAAAATTGTCCTCAGCACGCCAACGATTGAAGATACTGTCAAACAGACTTTACTGCAAATGGTGGATGACGAGACTGAAATTGTCACAATCTATGTTGGTGAAGACGGAGACCAAGAATATGCTGAATCATTAGCAGATGAAATGATGGAAGAAAATGACATGATTGACATTGAAGTGGTTCAAGGCGATCAACCTGTCTATCATTATATTTTCTCAGCAGAATAAATGAATGTTTAGATAAATAAACGAATATCAAAATGGCTTATCACTTTTGAAAATTATTTCATAAGTTAGCAGATTATCCATTCTGACCAGAAGGATAGGGTGTGATGGTTAAGTTGTGTGATATTCGTTTTTTAATATATTAGGAGGTGAAATGATGACAGAAAAAACATGGTCCGATCCCATTACCCAATTGAAGGGCGTCGGTCCCAAACAAAGTCAATTGTTTGGCCAATTAGGTGTTTTTTCTATTCGCGATTTGATGCATCATTTCCCTTTTCGCTTTGAAGATATCGGTGTCCGCGATATTCAGACGATTATGGATGGGGAAACAGTCACTTTAAAAGGGAAAATCGTTACACCGCCCGTCGTTAATTATTTTGGTGGCAAGAAGAGTCGTTTGAGTTTTCGCTTTGCATTGGATGAGACAACGATTATTCAAGTGACTTTTTTTAATCAACCGTATTTAGCTAAGCAATTGGAACTCGGTCAAACAATGGGTGTCTATGGTAAATGGCAAGAACATCGCCAAGCTATCATCGGGATGAAATTGATTCGAACGGGTGAAGATGCGCGTTTCAATCCGGTTTATCCAACTACTAAAGGATTAAGTCAGACACAAATTACGAAGGCTATTCGGACGGCTTTTGAAGACTATGATGATGTGATTGAAGACCCCTTGCCAGCCCTTCTCAATGATACGTATCAATTATTAGATTATAAAACAAGTTTATATGCGATGCATTTTCCGAATGACCGCCAGCAACATCAATTAGCTGAACGCAAAATTATTTATCAAGAATTCTTTATGTATCAATGGCGTTTAGCGATCAGTCGTCATCATGCCCAAGAAAAAGAAGGTACCCGCATTTTATATGATGTTGAAGATTTGCGAGAAGTGATTGATACGATTCCTTTTGAACTAACGAGCGGACAAAAACAAGCCATCAATGAAATTTGTTATGATCTATTAGCACCGTACCCGATGCAACGTCTATTACAAGGGGATGTCGGCTCTGGAAAGACACTTGTTGCTTTTATTACGATGATTGCGGCGGTCCAATCTGGATATCAGACCGCATTACTGGCACCCACAGAAATACTCGCCAAGCAACATGTCCAATCATTCAATCAATTTTTTGAACCGATTGGCTTACGGGCTGAATTATTAGTGAGTGCATTACCAACGAAAGAAAAGCAAGACATTATCGATGGCTTAGCCAAAGGCCGCATACGCGTTGTCATCGGAACGCATGCGCTTATTCAAGAGACGGTCACCTTTGATTCATTAGGTTATATCGTTATCGATGAACAGCACCGCTTCGGCGTTAATCAGCGTCAAGCTTTATTAGATAAAGGTGAAGGCGTCAATTATCTCCAAATGACAGCCACGCCAATTCCGCGTTCACTCGCACTTTCCATCTATGGTGAGATGATGGTGTCGACCATCAAAGAACGTCCCCGTGGGCGTCTGCCGATTGAAACGATTTGGCTTGAAGACGCACAAAGCCATCAACTGGAAAGCCATATGGCACAAACTTTAAGTGAAGGGCATCAAATTTATTATGTCTTACCACTCATTGAAGAGTCGGAACATATGACTGAAATTGAAAATGTCCTCGCAGTTCAAGAACGATTAGCCGCTACTTATCCTAATTATCAAATCGGCATCTTGCATGGCCAGATGACGAAGGATGAACAAGAAACAGCGATGCAAGCTTTTAAATTAAATGAAACGCATATTTTAGTGGCGACAACGATGATTGAAGTCGGTGTCGATGTCCCAAATGCGACGATGATGGTCATTCAATCTGCTGAACGATTCGGTCTCGCTCAATTACATCAACTCCGCGGGCGGGTTGGCCGGAATCAATTACAAGGATATTGTTATTTAATTGCCCAACCGAAAACCGAACAAGGCAAGCAACGGATGGAAATTATGACGAGTACCAATGATGGTTTCGTGATTTCTGAAGAAGATATGAAATTACGAGGCATCGGTGATGTATTAGGGCTCAACCAATCCGGGATTCCGCATTTTAATTATGCTAATATCATCGAAGATCAAACTATCTTGCAAGTGGCCCAAGCAGATGTGCAACGGATTATGAAACAACCGAGCTTAATTGAAGAAGCAGAATGGCAAGTATTAAATGAAGTCATTCAACAAACCGCCATTCATATTTAATGACGAATATAAAAATTACTTATACAATAGACTGAATAATGGAAGATATATCGGAGGGAAACCATGATAAAAATAGCTTTAGATGCAATGAGTGGCGATTTCGCCCCAGACGAAATGGTCAAAGGTGCTATGATGGCAGTCGCAGTTTATGATGATATTGAAATTCAATTATTTGGGGACGAAGACCGTATTCAAGCATTATTAACGCAACCGAGTGACCGCATTTCAATCGTTCATACAACAGAAGTAATCACTGGTGAGGATGAACCGACGAAGGCCGTACGCCGTAAAAAAGATTCGTCCATGGTCAGAGCAGCACGTTCTGTCAAAAAAGGCGAGAATGATGCGATGGTAACAGCCGGTAATACAGGCGCAGCCTTAACAACAGCAATTGCGACGATTGGCCGGATCAAACATGTGAAACGTCCAGGACTTGCGCCAGCCTTTCCAACCTTAACACCGGAGAAAAAACCGATCATCATGATGGATGCTGGAGCGAATGTTGACCTAGACCCAGAACATCTCCATCAATTTGCGATTCTTGGTTCGGTTTATGCCGAAGGCGTTTTTGGGATTGAAAATCCTAAAATCGGTCTCTTGAACAATGGATCGGAAGAATTAAAAGGGAATCGTCAAACAAAGGAAACCTATCAATTATTAAAAGCTGAAGACCGCATCAATTTCGTCGGAAATGTCGAACCAAATTATATTTTGACGGGTGAATGTGATGTGCTCATCAGTGATGGTTTCACAGGAAATATTGCGGTGAAAACATTAGAAGGTGCCGTCAAAAATGTCATGAAATATTTAAAAACGACATTGAGCGAAGGCAGTCTAACAACAAAACTTGGAGGCTTACTCATCAAAAATGCACTGACCGAAGCAGTTGGAGATTTAGGGGAGCACAAAATTGGTGGCGCGGTTTTCTTAGGAATTGACGCACCGATTATTAAAGCGCATGGAAATTCCAATGATGAAGCGATTTTAAATGCGATTCGTCAAGCAAGAACAGCCGTCCAAAATGATTTTGTTCAAAAAACACGGGATTATTTCAATGAGCCAGAAGAAGATAAAGGACCTGAAAATGACTGATAAATCTAAAATATATGACATTGTCCAAACAATGTTAGCGGACCGCTTTGGCATGTTAGAGAGCTATGTCAAACCGGATTTAGCCTTTTCAACATTTGGCGCCGACTCGCTAGATGTCGTCGAATTAATTATGGAAGTAGAAGATATTTTCAATATTAAAATTGAAGATGAAAAAATCAGTGAATTAACAACGATCGGCGCGCTTGTCTCATATATTGATGAGAAAACATCTGAAAAATAAGAACAAGTTATAAAATCTAAAATGAAAGATC
>JBHWOV010000068.1:0-11934 GCA_043424535.1 Aerococcaceae bacterium | reverse complement strand
TAAAATAATAATAAAATAAATAATATAAACCAATCCAAAACCTCCTATGTTCTAAGAATTGTCATCTGATGTCAGTATATCAAATTTTAGCTTGAATACGAAATATTCGTATAATGTACAATTCCTTTCTACTACAATATCATAACACTCTAAAATAGTCTTTGACTCATCTCAATACACATTTTTATAATGTCATTACGGCCCTTATACACAAAAATAGGATATATCTAAGATATATCCTATCCAATATTTTATCGATTATTCATTTAAAAAATCTAACGCATAATTGACGTGTAATTGTGTCATCAATAATAGCGCTTCTTCGTCTAAATCAAATTGCTCATGATGCAGACCATAGCTCGTTTCTGATGATGAACGAACTCCCACTCTTAAATAACATCCCGGTACTTCTGCTAGAAAATCCGCAAAATCATCTGCGCCCATAGATGGTTCCAAATGGGTGATCACATTTTCTTCCCCTACTAAGCGTTGAGCGACGCGTTGGGCACGTTTTGTTGCCTCTTCTTCATTAATCGTCACATTCGCTGCGTCATAATTAGAAAATGTACACTCGCCACCTAAAAACTTGGCTTCGTCTTCAGCAATTTGTTGGATTAATTTGATAAAACGCGCACGACTCTCGCGACTTAATGTCCGCAAAGTCCCCTCTAAATGAGCCTCATTAGCAACGATATTATACCGTGTTCCTGCTTCAAACTTACCAATACCAACAATAACGCCTTCCATTGGATCTGTTAATCTTGAAGGTATTTGTTGTAACTTTGTGACAATGTTCGCACCGATTACGAGAGCATCGACGCCTAAATGAGGGCGAGCCACATGGGAGTTTTTTCCAGTAATATCAATCGTAAAAATATCACAGGATGCATTGTTGGGACCGGGTACTGCTTGTATTTGACCTAATTCAAGATTTGGCTCAACATGCAAACCAAAAACTTGATCCACATCTTTTGTTAATCCAGCTGCCACGAATTGTTTCGCTCCAGCGCCAATCTCTTCAGCTTGTTGAAATGCAAAATGAATCGTCCCTGAAAATTCATCGGTATGCTCTTTAAAATAGTGCACAGCTCCCAATAATGCTGCTGTATGGGCATCATGACCACATGCATGCATGACACCAGGATTTTTAGAAACATAATCATGTGTCGTCTTCTCTAAAATATCTAACGCATCAATATCCGCACGTAATATAATTTGCTGTGTACTATTTGACGATTGCTTTGTACCTTCTATACTAGCAAAGGTTCCTGTTTCCCCAACTTTTGTAAAAGGAACTTCTAATTCTGTCAAAATATTTTGAATGGTTTCTGCTGTTTTATATTCTTTTAAACTTGGTTCAGGATGTTGATGAAAATGCCGTCTATAAGCGATGAGCTTTTCTTTCAATTCGCTAACCTCAGCAGTGATATTCATCTATTCTCTTCCTTTCTCTTACTAGTCGAATTCAGGTGCTCCATCCCATGCTGGTAGTGAACCACCATCATCTGCTTCATAGACGACTTTTGCGACATCATCTTGTTGATAAAGTTCAACGATCTTATGATATAACGGATTATCTTTATCTTCCGGACGTGTTGCGATCACATTACGGTAAGCATCACTTAATTTTTCGAAATGATCAGTATCAGCATAGATAGCATCTTGGGTGGATAAACCAGCATTCGAAGCAATCCCACTATTGATAAAAGCTGCATCGAGATCTGGCAAAGCCGAAGGTAATTGCGCTGCTTCTAACTCTTCAAAGGTAAAGTTCTTTGGATTGTCCGTAATATCTGCAACAGTTGGTAATATTCCTGCTTCATCATCAATTTCTAATAAACCAACAATTTCTAGAGCCAATAGTGCCCGTCCACCATTCGTTGGATCTGCAGCAATACCTATCTTCGCATTATCAGGAAGATCTTCAATATTATCATATTTATCAGAATAGAGACCTAATTTAGTAACAAATGTATAGCCAATCGGTGTTAAATCTTCGCCATTTTCTTCATTCCAGTTTTCTAAGAAAGCCACATGTTGGAACGCATTGATATCTAAGGAACCATCAGCTAAAGCCACATTCGGCACAACATAATCGGTTAATAATTCAACATGAATCGTGATACCCTCTTCTTCCAAAGCTTTTTCTGAGAGATAATCCCAAACACGTTCACTTGATTCTCCGACAACACCAACGGTAACTTCTTCACCTTCGAATTCTTTGTCTTGAGCCAGAGCGACCGATGTCGATTGTGTAACTAATGTCAATGCGCTGAATGCAATAAGTGATGTTTTAAGCCATTTTTTCATGATATATTCTCCTTTTTCTTTTAAACTACCAACAACAAAAATTAAGATAAAAAAACTCCCGCCCTTAAAAAGGACGAGAGTTACTTCGTGTTACCACCTTTGTTCCCTATATTGTTCCCAATATAAGCTCATTTGGTACATCGGTTATGAGTTAAAATTACCAAGATACCAAGGCATTCGATAACGGATGCTTCCGTCAATTTCTAAAGAAAATCTCTCGAAATTGCCGCTCAGTGCTCATTTTCATCGACGCGTCATTACCTATTTCCACCACACATAGGCTCTCTATAAACTTGCCATCCATTACTCTACACTTAATAGCGTTTGTTTTTTATCTTAAATAACACTATAAACAAAGAATGATAAAAAGTCAACAGTTTATTAGCGAAAATTTAATTTAAGATTAAAAATAAATGTGTATAAACTCATTTGATATTTTTATCTTTTGTCTTGCGCTTTTCGTGAATATTAATGTTTTCTTTATCTTTTTTACACATTTGTTGTGTTTGATGATAATTAATCCATAACATCCAACCAATTAAACCAATAACCAATAGTATAATCATTAGTAAAATAACTTGTCGCCATTCTCGAAATAATTGTGTCAAAATTGCTAAGGCTGAAAAAGAAATAGTAATCCCATTCATTATTAAAACGACTTGCCATTCTTTTAAACCGAGAGATAGTAATCGATGATGGATATGTTGATTATCTCCCTCCGTGATGCGTTGTTTATTCAGAAAACGACGGATTACTGCAAAAACTGTATCAATTAATGGTACAGCATATAATATCATCGGAAGAATCAAGGAATAAAAAGAAGCATTTTTCAATTGGTTTACTGTTAGAACACCATACATAAATCCAATCCATAAGGAGCCTGTATCGCCCAAATAAACTTTTGCAGGCGTCCAATTCCAAGGAAGAAAACCAAATAATGATCCTAATAATATTAAGAGCATCGTCGTCAACACTAAAGGAATCGATAGACTGAAATTCAGGGTAATAAAAATAAGTGCGATTAAGCTAATTATCATTGTACTCGTGGCTAATCCATCTAACCCATCAATTAAATTAATCGCATTACAAACAAGCGTTAACCAACCTATCGTGAAAAGATATTCCAATATATGATAGACAATGGGACTTGCATAAGGTAGGAGCGTCGTTGCAAAGGTCACATCACTAACAAAATATACGACATTGCTTGCGATAAGGATTCCAAATAATTTTTTAAAAGGCGATAGTTCGTAGCGATCATCTACAATTCCAGTGATTAAAACGATCAAACTCGCCAAAAAAACACCAAAATATTGTTTCGACAATATTAGATTTCCTAATTGAAACAGTGACATTAACCAAAAACCTACAAAAATGGCAATGCCACCTGAAGTGGGAATCCGACTTTTCAATTTGATTTGATGTGCATCCAAATCATACCATTTCACTTGTTTCGAAAATTTTATCCAGATACCTGTTAAAACACAAGTTAATAATGCAGTCTTAAGGATTAGCCGAAACATTTATTTTTCACCATTCATCGATGAATTAGTTCGCCAAAACGTATCATAAACATTGATTGGCAGATGACGTTTGTGTTGTGATTTTTGATACCAATTTTCAATCGTTTCTGCATCTTTTTCTGATACTTCTTGTCCTGTGAGGTAGGCATCTATCGCTTCATAAGATACACCTAATGCTTCTTCATCAGATAACATTGGACGATCTTCTTCGAGATCGGCCGTTGGGATCTTCAAATAAAGTTCTTCAGGGCAATCTAAAAATGCCAATAATTGTCGTCCTTGTTGTTTTGTCAAACGCCATAAAGGCATAATATCTGCTGAGCCATCTCCAAATTTCGTATAAAAACCAGTAACGGCTTCTGCGGCATGGTCTGTACCAATTACCGCGCCTGCATTACCTCCAGCAATCGCATATTGGGTTACCATTCGCTGGCGTGCTTTGATATTTCCTTTATTATAATCGCTCACAGTCATTTGATTCATTTGAATGGATTGCACTAATGCGTCCGTAGCCGGTTGAATATCAACTAGCATTTCTTTATCCGGTTGTATATATTCTAATGCTCTTAATGCATCCACTTCATCATTTTGTTGGCCATATGGAAGACGCACTGCGATAAATTGATAGTCGAAGTCTCCCGTTTCTTCACGCACTTCTTGGATAGCTAGCTGAGCTAATTTTCCAGCTAATGTAGAATCTTGACCTCCACTGATCCCTAAAACATATGTTTTTAATCCTGAGTGTTCTTTAAGGTAATCCTTCATAAAATCAATACTACGTCTGATTTCAGTATAGGGATCAATCGTTGGCTGAACTTTCAAAGTTTCGATTATCTCACGTTGCAAAGATCGCATCGGTCGCTCTCCTTTCTCAATCTTCTATGTGATTGACTTTTTCTTCCACTGATTGGCGTAATCTCTGAATACTTTGCATTTTCTCATCATATAATTCTTGAGAGAGATCCACTGGATACAATTGAGGATTAAGGATTCGTTTATATTCGTCCCACAATGCATCATAATTCGAATGTGCATATTCCCGAATCGTATGAATGTCCGGCAATTCATAGACTTGCTCGCCGTCTTTGAAAATATCAATTAATACAGGACGAGCTGTAAAATCAGTCACTGTTTTATTGATATAAGTATGAACCGGATGGAACATAAATAATTCATCCAATTGATCCGGACGCTCATGATCGAAGGCCACATAATCCCCTTCAGATTTCCCGTCTTTATTTCGCGTGATGCGCCATACTTGCTTAACTCCTGGTGTCGTCATCTTCTCAGCATTGGAGGAGATTTTCATTGTCGGTTGCATCACACCGTCTTCATCTTCAATAGACACTAATTTATATACAGCGCCTAAGGCCGGTTGATCATAAGCAGTAATTATTTTCGTCCCAATACCCCAGTCATTAATTTTTGCTCCTTGCATACGCAAGTTCAAAATCGTGTGCTCATCTAAATCATTAGAAGCAATGATTCTTGCATCGGTAAAACCTGCTTCATCTAATTGTTCACGGATTCGTTTTGATAAATAAGCCATATCTCCGGAATCGATACGCACACCAATGAAATTAATTTTATCGCCCATTTCCTTTGCCACTTTGATGGCAGTAGGAACTCCTGAACGTAATGTATCATAAGTATCAACTAAAAAAACAACGTCCTTATGTGTCTCCGCATAAGCTTTAAATGCTTGATATTCATCACGATAAGCTTGAACGAGAGAGTGAGCATGTGTCCCAGATACAGGTACCCCAAACAGTTTACCGGCACGAACATTTGACGTTGAGTTGAAGCCTCCGATATAAGCTGCTCGAGCTCCCCAAACAGCTGCATCCATTTCTTGAGCACGTCGCGCTCCAAATTCTGAAATAGAATCATCTTCACCAACGACCGAACGGATACGTGCCGCCTTCGTCGCAATCAATGTTTGATAATTAATAATATTCAACAATGCCGTCTCGACTAATTGACATTGACCTAGTGGTCCTTCAACTTGCACGAGTGGTTCTTGTGCGAAACATAATTCACCTTCTCGCATACTACGAATGGTCAATTTAAATTCTAAATTCGCTAAATAAGTCAAAAAATCTTCTGAATAGACTTCTAATGACCGCAAATAAGCGATATCTTGTTCAGTAAATGCTAAATTATTTAGATAATTCACAAATCTTTCTAAACCAGCAAAGATGGCATAACCATTCTTAAAAGGATTATTTCGGAAAAAGGCTTCAAAAACCGCTTGGCGATTTTCAATTCCTTGTTCCCAATAAACTTGCAACATATTTATTTGGTATAAATCTGTATGTAACATTAAACTATCATCTTTGTAATTGTACATGAGGTACCCTTCTCTCCAAAATTCACAGTTATGTGTTATGCATATTGTATCACATTCTCGATTCTCATTTATATAAAGTTATCTTATCAATCATCATCATTATCTTAATAAAATTAGCAAAAACACCTCAATGTTAATCATTGAGGTGTTAGGATTAGGACATCGGTTCGGTTAAGTAAGTTTTCACCAATTCATATGTTGCATTGATTGAATCGATATGTGTACGCTCATAAGCATGACTCGCATCAATTCCCGCACCACACAGTGCATGACGCACGTCTGCCCCTGCACGCATTGCGGCTGAAGCATCCGACCCATAATAAGGATAAATATCTAATTGATATGGTATATCATTTGACTCACATAATTTTACCAATTGATTACGAAAGCCTAAATGATAAGGACCTGAGCCGTCCTTCACACAAATTGATACAGAATATTCATCTGTCATTTGATCCGTCCCCATCGCTCCCATATCGACTGCCAAATATTCCTCAACTTTTGATGAAATATTTGAATTACCACCATAACCAATTTCTTCATTGTTTGAGATATAGAAATGTGTTGTATGTGCTAATTCAATCACATCATCCGTTATTTGTTCTATTATTTCCAATAGCAAGGCCACGCTTACTTTATCATCCAAATGACGTGATTTTATATATCCTGTCGATAGAATTTCTGTTCGCGGATCAAAACTAATAAAATCTCCCACTCGAATACCTAACTTTTCAACTTCTTCTGCCGATTCTACCCTGTGATCCAATCGAATTTCCATATTATCCTGATTACGTTCTGCTGAATCAGCATCTGCATATACATGGACACTAGTTTGTTTAAGCAAGACTGTTCCTTGATAAGTTTTGTCGGTTAAGGAACTATGAATTGTAACATAATTACCATCAATCGAATGATAAGTATACCCACCAATCCGATCCATTTTTAATCGTCCATCAGGTTTTATGGCACGAACAATTCCTCCAAGTGTATCAACATGAGCTGTCACGAAGCGATGTCTTTCAACATCTTTACCAGGTATTGTTATCAGTAAACCACCTTTTGGAGTTATTTGATTACTAATCTGTAAATCGTCTAATTCTTTATGAATCTTTTCAATAATATCATAGGTATAACCCGTCGGTGAGGGAATAGTTGTTAAAGAAGCAATGCGATTTAAACGCGCCATCTCTTCTACTGTCAATGTTCTTTGCATGCGAATCATCCTTTCATCTGTCCATTAATATTATCATAAATCAAGAAGACTAAAAATCAATCAGATAAACAATGAAGATGAATACCTAAAAAACCGACGACAACACTATTTTATAATAGTCGTTATCATCGGTTGCAAAAAATATTCTGTTATAAATGAATGATTTTATTTCTTTAAGCCATCATTATTCTTCTGAAGATTCTGAATCACTTTCTTCTTCTGAAGATTCACCAGACTCACTTTCAACAGATTCTCTTTGTACAGGATAAGTATCATTTTCTGACCATGCTGGTAAATCAGCACCATTAGATACTTCATCTAATTTAGCTGCAATATCTTCTGATTGATATAATTCTAAAATACGTTTGAATAATGGATTATCAACATTTTCTGCTTTAGCAGCAAGCACATTTTTATAGTCTGCTGCTAGGGAATCAATATCTTCTCCATCAGAGAAAATAGCATCATCCACTGATAATCCCGCATCTAACGCAAAGTTATTGTTAATGACGGCTGCTGCTAAATCAGGTAAAGCTGTTGGCAATTGTGCAGCATCTAATTCCTCGAACTCAATATTTTTATCATTTTTCGTAATATCACTAACTGTTGGCAGTACACCTGCTGCATCATCGACTTCAATTAAACCTGCAGTTTCCAAAGCTAATAGAGCTCGGCCACCATTTGTTGGATCAGATGGAATTCCAATCGTTTCCCCTTCTTGTACTTCATCTAATGATTCATATTTATCTGAATAAACACGAAGTGGTGCTACATATGTGAAACCAAGTGGTTGAAGATCTCCGTCATTTTCTTGATTCCATTCTTCTAGAAAGGCAATATGTTGAAATGCATTAAGATCAATCGAACCATCCGCTAATGCGATATTTGGTTGAACATAGTCCGTAAATAAGACTAGTTCAACTTCAATCCCTTCTTCTGCAGCCTTATCTACGACAACTTGCCAAGTTTCTTCTTCATATTCAGAGGCGACCCCTACTGATACTTTTTCACCTTCAAATGGATTTTCTTCTTGCGCAAATGTTGTAGTAAATCCATTAGAAAATAATAAACTTCCTGCTAATAATGTTGATAATAATTTTTTCATGTGTATTCTCCTTATTCTATCATTTTAATTAATGTTCTGTTTTACGAATCAACCAATTGAAAATCATCTGACTTACAAAAACAATTAATAATGTTAAAATCGTTGCTACAATGATTACATCCATCCGACTTCTTTGATAACCACGTGCAATTGCCATGGTTCCTAATCCGCCCCCACCAACAGATCCGGCCATCGCTGTTAAACCAATGACACTAATGACTGTTGAAGCACTAACGCGAAGTAATGCTGGAAGTCCTTCTCTTAAATAAACACGGAAGATAATGTCCAATGGGGAAGATCCCATCGATTCTGCTGCTTCTATCACACCAGGATCCACTTCTAATAAAGCAATCTCCACTTGTCTTGCGAAGAAAGGAATGGTGCTGAATATTATCGGAACTGTCGCAGCCGTTGGGCCAATCGTTGTTCCTACAATTGCTCTTGTTACATTAATTAAAAGAGCCAATAAGATAATAAATGGAATCGAACGAAAGATGTTAACTAATGTATCCAATACTTTATAAAGTTGACGATTTTCTAAAATACCTCCAGGTCCTGTGACTGTCATAATAATTCCAAGAATAAGACCAAAGAAGCCTCCTATTACAATCGCAATCAGCATCATATAAATCGTTTCCCAAGTTGCTTCTAGAAATTCATCTCGCAATTCCCAAGCATAAGGAAAGTATTTCTCAATGAATGACCCAGTTTCTTCGCCTGTTGCTGCTAATAAATATAATGTTTGTTGCATTATTCAACCTCCTTTACCCGATCGTAGACATATTCATCAAGAAGTTCATCTAATGTTTCAACGATTACTTGATTTTCTTTTAAATAATTAATAGCATCTTCAATATTCGATGGATCACCTTTAATCGCGATGAATAAATTTCCAACCGGAATGTCCTGCAATATCTCAACATGGCCGTAAATAATATTAACATCAACATTATAAGCACGGACCAAATGAGCAATAATCGGTTCTGTTGTTTTCTGGCCAACATAACTCAAGCGAACTAAATCGCCTTCTTCTCTTAAACGTTCAGTAGTAGAATGTGATAAAACTGTCACAATTTCTTGATCAAAATGGGTTGCGGTATTAATAAATTCTTTCGTCAATGTTCTTTGTGGATTTGTGAACATCTCTACAATTGTTCCTTGTTCTAATACCTCACCATTTTCCATCACGGCGACTCGATGGCATAAATCTTTCACAACAGACATCTCATGAGTAATGATAACAATCGTTAATCCAAGTTTTTGATTTAACTCACTTAATAAATTTAAAATAGAAGTTGTTGTCTTAGGATCCAGCGCACTCGTCGCTTCATCACACAATAAGACATCTGGATCATTCGCGAGAGCTCGTGCAATCGCTACACGCTGTTTTTGACCCCCTGATAACTGACTGGGATAACTATCTGATTTCTGCTCTAATCCTACTAAATCTAATAATTCAGCCACTTTCTTGGCAATTTCTTGTTGCGTTAAGCCGCTTCCTTTCAAAGGGAATGCCATATTTTCAAATATCGTCCGTTGTTCCATCAAATTAAAATGTTGGAAAATCATGCCTATTTTCTTACGTGCTTGACGAAGCTCAGATGTTGAAAGTGACATCATATCCTGTCCATTCACAATGACCTCACCTTGCGTCGGTCTTTGTAGTAAATTGATTGTTCGAACTAACGTACTCTTTCCTGCTCCACTATAGCCAACAATCCCATAAATTTCGCCTCGATTTACATGAATATTTACATCTTTAACCGCTGTCACAACGCGGTCATCTGATGAAAATACTACATCAATATTTTTTAAATCTATCATCACTTACTCCTCTCTAAAGAACAAAAAAACCCCCATCCATAAAGGACGAGAGTTTATAACTTCGTGGTACCACCTTTGTTTGTCTTTTGATTGCTCAAAAAGACCTCTGACAGTGCGGAGAATAATCTCTATACTGCGACCGACATAACGGGGGTATCCGTTCACCCTTCACTATTCGCTTAGAGTGACCGCTCGATGGCCATTTTCAAGGGATTCACTACGCTCATTTTCACCAAACATGAGCTCTCTACAGAAGTGTTTCGCATTTACTTTCCATGTCAACGCGTTTGTTTTCTTTTGTTTATGCATTATATAATATCGGCTATTTTTTAATCTGTCAAGCAGATTATTAAAAAAATTTAATCTTTATAAAATTTTACCTTCATGCATAAATGAAATATTTTATACCTCAATTACATTATCTTGATTTAAATTGTTCCAGAAATAATGGACTGACTGGACGATTTTCATAAACACGAATAATCGCTTCTGCAAACAGTGCTGCCACAGAGACTAATTCTAATTTGGATTCTAATAAAATACGTTTCTCCGTTGGCATTTCGATAGAATCTGAAACAATTATTTTGTCAACAGGCATATCAACGAGTCTTTGAGCAGCTTCTCCTGACAGTAAGGCGTGTGGACTGCAAAGATAAATTTCGGTTGCTCCCTGTTCCTTAAGTTTCTCTACAGCATAAGACATTGTCTCACCCGTATCAATCATATCGTCAAAAATAATCGCACGTTTTCCGTTAACATCCCCAATTAAATTCACTACAGCAGACTGATTATATTGCATCTTACGTCGATCAACAATAGCGATGGGTGAATGAAGAAAATTTGCCAATTGTCGTGAACGAATAACACTACTGTGATCAGGTGAAACAACGACAACATCATCGCCTTGAATATTTTCTTGAATAAAATATTCTGCGAACAATGGACCGGCTAGTAGATGATCCACTGGAAGGTTAAAAAAACCTTGAATTTGACTTGTATGTAAATCCAATGTCAAGATACGGTCTGCTCCTGCCATCTCCAACATATTCGCTACTAATTTTGCTGTTAAAGGCTCTCTTTGGGCTGCTTGACGATCTTGGCGTCCATAACCAAAATAAGGCATCACTAAATTAATCGTCTTGGCACTTGCGCGACGAAAAGCATCGATTGCAATCATTAACGCCATTAAATGATCATTAACAGGAAAAGATGTCGATTGAACGATATAGACATGCGCACCGCGAATACTTTCTTGAACAGAAACCTTTATTTCACCATCAGCAAATTTTACTAGTTCAATCGCTCCCAAATCACTACCAATTTCTTCTGCTATCTTTTGAGCTAATGAATAATTCGAATCCAGTGAAAATATTTTCATCGGATTTCCTTGATTAATGACATGCTCCATAGATTATACCCTTTCTTAAATATTAATAAATTCAAAGATTCAGCAAAACCCCAAATGAAAGGTTCTATAATTTTTAGTGTTGATGAGAAATCATCAGCACTATTTTTGTGTATACAAAAAGCCATGCATTTCCTTTATCATATAAGTGACTAAACAAAATGAAAGGAAGGAAATGGCATGACTCATACTTATTCTAACCAA
>JBHWOV010000067.1:0-3104 GCA_043424535.1 Aerococcaceae bacterium | reverse complement strand
GGGTGAGTTCGCAGATGTTTTATTAAAAGTTCTATTATTCATTTGCTGATTCATCAGTTTCTTCTTGAGAAGCTTCTGATTCATCGTCTGAATTTTCTGTATTTTCTACAGGAGTCATCGTTACAGATTTTACTGTATCAGATATCATTGTTTCTTCGAAAATAAATTCTCCTGGATATGCCTCTTCTACTGCTGCAGGAATTGGATCATAAAATTCACCATTTTCATCCGCACTGATTTGATAAGTGAAAGGAAGACGCTCATTATTGTAATGTATTTCAAAGTCATCTTCGTTATCATAATCAAATGCTAATGTATCGGCTGTATGGCGAATACCAAAGACCACATGATATTTATCTTCTAATTCGAATGCTTCTGCATCAAAAAAGAGATCAGGCATAATAGTTAAATATTTTTGTCCATATTCTAATGCTTCTTCTTCTGTATCGAAACTTGTTTCAACATAAAGTAAAATTGGACGTCCATCTGCATCGATATCTTCAGCATATTCTACCGTCACAATAACAGAGCCATTATCATTTTCTATTTTGTTTGTGATAAAGCGTCCTTCTGCTTCAGGATCCTCTTCAATCATGGCAATGAAATCGTCCGCTTCTTCTTCTGTTAAAAAGACATTCGCATTAAAGACGACATAAGGTCCTTCTAACAATCCTACTTCTTCTACTGTTTCTTCCTCAGTTGTTGTATCGACTGAATCTTCTTCAGTGTCCTCCTCCACAACTTCTATTTCAGGTTTTTCAACCTGTGTTGTTTCCCCAAAATCTTCTGGGTCATTCGAATATTGTGGAGTAGATGGAATGATGGGCTCTACTCTAGGTGGTCGAGGTGGCTGAGGTGTTGGCGTTGGTTGCGATGGCGTTGTTGGGTTTGTTGGGTTTGTCGTTCCAGTACTTCCTGAACCCGGAGTACTTCCTGAACCCGGTTTACTTTCTGAACCTGTCGTCCCAGATGATTCTGGAGCACTTACTTCTGGTACTGTCTCGCTTCCAGCACCCGGTTCAGGAGTAGAAGGAATCTCCTCAGGCGCAGGTGTTTCAGCCGCTGGTGGTGTTGTATTAGACTCTCCACCTTCTTCTTGAGCAATGATTGGTGTCACTTGCATCAATAATACACTTGCCGATAACATTAATGTCGTTAATTTTTTTAAAGTCATAGTTTTTCCTTTCTCTTAAATATCATTTGTTTAATAAAATCGTCACTCTTATTATAACAGGATTTTGCCTAACTTTATAGTATCATCATCTTTCTATTCTGAAACTTTTCCCTGAAAAATAAACTTTTTTTCATTATAAAACATGTTACACTATACTTATCATTATAATTTTTCAATAAAGGAGACGCTAATGATAAAATTATTTGTATCCGATATGGACGGTACCCTGTTGAATGGACAACATGTCATCAGTAGTGCGAATGCGCAAGCGATTCGTGATCTTGAAAAGGCTGGCATTGAATTTCTTATCGCAACAGGACGAAGCTATAACTCAGCTGCCCCTTTGCTAAAAATGCATGACTTAACTGCTAAAATGATTACACTTAATGGTGCTACTTTTAATGAAAAAGACGGTTCAATAAAGTATACACATACTCTCGCTAGTTCAGATATTAATGAGATGATTCAATACGCTCAGGATCATCAATTAGATTATTCGCTTATGACTCCTGAAGAATATTATTTAAATGACTATCAGGAATTCATTGACCGGATTGAAGCTCATATGCAATTATCACAAACCGACATCGATGATCAATCAAGTACAAGTCAATTTATCGTTGATACCAGTTTCGTTCATCCAGTCGAGGATTATAATCCAGATGCGGAATTACCCATTTGTAAAATTATGATTTTATCAACGGATGAAGAGGCAAAACAACAATTTATTAAGCAATTTAATGACTATCCCGATTTAGATATTACATCATCTGCACCAGACAATTTAGAAATCACAAGTAACAAAGCACAAAAAGGACTCGCACTTGAAGATTATGCAGCTGAAAATGGCTATTCACTTAATGAAATCGTAACGATTGGCGATTCTCTAAATGATCGTTCAATGCTTCAAATGGCGCATTATAGTTTTGCTATGGAAAATGCTTCAGATGAAGTTAAATCTCTTGCTAATTATCAAGCACCTCATCACAATGAGGACGGAGTCGCTAAAGTGATTCATGATATTTTAGAAGGTAAATATCAAGACTAGTTTTTTCAATTTTAATGCAAAAAAGCCACATCAAAATGATGTGGCATTTCATTTGTTTTATGAAAATGTATCCTAAATATCCATAACTAATCATTGTCAGAACTTGCTTTATTAAAAAAATCTTCCATTTCCTTCATTTCACTCTTTTCATTGATGACTTCAATAATTTTTTCATCTTCAATCAAAAAAGCATGCGGAACGGTTTCTATCTTAAAAGGCTCTACAATCGCATTGAAGTCAGGATCATTAAAATGCTCGTCCGTATTATAATAGTGAATCGTGACGTCATTTTCTTTCGCTAATTGATTCACTTTGGGGACAAAAGCTCTGCAATAAGGGCAAGTATCATAACCGAAATAAATGACGATCGGTTTACTTTGCGAATTTTTTAATAATTCTTCGAGATCCTTATATTGATGAAAAGGTTCTATCTGTGAATAAGATGTCGCTTTTGGCATCGAGTCATGTAATTGAGTGACGCTATCCAATTCACGATAAAGATCATTCTTATCCTTTTTTGATAAGTCTGCTAATTTAAAATCCTCATGAAATTGCAGATTATCCTTCTCAATCAGAACGGTCTGCGGCGAAAAATCAAATCCAAATCCTACTGTAACTAGTACTATCATTAAAATTAATCGTGACCAAACTTTTTTCATCATTCAGCTCCTTTCACATTTTTAACCGTAGCTAGCTCAGTTAATGAATTGTTTTTGCATTAAAAAAGAGTATCCTAAAGGATAGGTTCTATAATTTTTAGTGTTGATGAGAAATCATCAGCACTATTTTTGTGTATACAAAAAGCCATGTATTTCCTTTATCATGTAAGTGCCTAAACCAAATGAAAGGAAGGAAATGGCATGACTCATACTTATTCTAACC
>JBHWOV010000066.1:0-11433 GCA_043424535.1 Aerococcaceae bacterium | reverse complement strand
ACGTTATATAAACAATGGTTCGAAGGAGAATAGAAAGAATAAGTATCAACGACATCAAAAAATTATAGACTGGGTAAATCAGAGAGGCACAGTAAGAATTTCTGAGATCGCTGAAGCCTTTGACGTATCTGATATGACTGTCAGAAGAGATCTTGAAGAGCTTGAAGAAGATGGTTTACTTAAAAAAATTCATGGGGGCGCGAGAAGTAACACAGCATTTCAATATCAAGAAATGGCCCATGAAGATAAATATGCTGAAAATTATGATCAAAAATCAACGATTGCCCAAAATGCGGCGAAACTTATTGAAAATGGGGACGTTATTTTTATAGGTCCCGGCACAACAACCGAATATCTGGCCAGAGCTATTGACCATCATAGTTTATCTATTGTGACGACTTGTTTACCGATTTTCGAATTATTATTACCGAAACAATCAGGTACATTTAAAGTTTATCTCTTAGGTGGTGAGATGCGCCAAGTTACTAAATCATTTGTTGGCGAGATAACGAATTTATCTTTAGAAAATATGCGATTTGGGAAAATGTTTTTTAGTGGAAATGGCGTCAAGGAAGGTGCAGTCATGACTTCGAGTGTCGAGGAAGCATATACTCAAAAAGTTGCCCTGCAAAATTCGGTAGAACAGTATTTACTATTAGACTCATCGAAATTTGGAAAAGAAGACTTCGCTAAAATATGTAAGTTAGAAGATTTGACTGCAGTAGTAACTGAGACGAAAGATCTTGATAAGATACAAACTCTTGAATTGTATACAGAAGTGATCAATTAAGCAACCAATTTCATATTGGTTGTTATTTTTTTGTCCTTTAATTAACATTTTAGAACAAAAACAAACATAAATACAACATTTAATGTTGACTAAGTAAACATTCTGTAGTATATTCAACATATAGAAACAGAAAGCGATTTCTGAATAATTTGCAAATTAATTCTATGTCGTTGTTGATGTAAGGTCAATCAGAAAAGGAGTTTCAAGTGAAAGTTATTATAGGAGCCGATAAAGACGGTAAGCAACTTAAAGACATTGTAAAGTCACACTTAGAAGAATTGGAATATAGTCTCGTAGATGTGACCTCTGATACAGATGAAGACTTTGTAAACACGACACTTTCAGTCGCGGAGCAAGTGAATGCGGACGACAAAAATTTAGGTATTGTCATCGATGGCTATAGTGCAGGAAGTTTTATGGTAGCAACTAAAATAAAAGGAATGGTAGCCGCTGCTGTATCTGATGAACGATCAGCATATATGACTAGAGAACATAATAATTCTCGCATGATCACGATGGGTGCGAACATTGTTGGACCAGAACTAGCGAAGAAAATAGCAGCAGAATTCTTAGCAGCAGATTATGATGGAGGCCGTCACCAAATTCGTGTTGATATGCTCAATAAAATGATGTGTTAAATACATCGCCAGATTCATAATCTAGAAAGGAATGGACAATTAATGAAAATTGCTATTGGTTGTGACCATATTGTCACATATGAAAAAATCAAAGTTGTAGACCATTTAAAGGAACAAGGGCATGAAGTATTGGACATGGGAACTCATGATAATGTTCGTACTCATTATCCAATTTTTGGAAAAAAAGTTGGCGAAGCGGTAGCAAATGGTGAAGCTGACTTGGGTGTAGTTATTTGTGGTACAGGAGTAGGTATCGCGAATGCTGTAAATAAAGTGCCTGGAATAAGAGCAGCTTTAGTTCGTGATATGTCAACAGCTTTATATGCCAAAGAACAATTGAATGCAAATGTGATTGGTTTCGGTGGAAAAATTACTGGTGAATTCCTAATGAAAGATATCATTGATGCTTTTCTAAAGGCAGAATATAAAGAAAATTCTGAAAATAAAGCGTTGATTGAAAAAATTAGTCAATTAGATAATACGGATGAAGCGCAAGAGAATCCTGACTTCTTTAAAGAATTTTTAGATAAATGGGATCGTGGAGAATATCACGATTAAGTTTGGAGGATCCAATGACTATCTTAACAGTGACAATGAATCCATCGGTTGACATAGGTTATTTGTTAGATGGCTTTAAGACAGACCATGTTAATCGAGTACAGCAGGTTACAAAAACAGCAGGCGGAAAAGGATTAAATGTCACCCGAGTTTTAAAACAACTGAATGATCAACCCTTAGCAACAGGGTTGATCGGGGGTGAATTGGGGAATTATATTGAAAGACAGCTGACAATTTCTGGGATTGAACATAACTTTTATTCGATCTCCGGTGATACTCGAAACTGTATTGCAATTTTACATGATGGGAAGCAAACAGAAATATTAGAAACGGGTCCTATTGTGAAAGAAAATGAGAGCGCTAACTTTTACTCTCATTTTGAATCTTTAGCGAAGGACAATATAGACGTTATTACTATTTCTGGCAGCTTGCCTCAGGGACTGTCTGAAGATTACTACATTAAATTAATAGAAATAGCTCAAAGATTTCATATACCGGTGGTTTTAGACACGTCAGGCAATTCTTTGAAAGCGGTTTTAGATTCAGATTATAAGCCAAGTGTAATCAAACCCAATTTAGAGGAGTTATCCGCATTAATAGGTGTTGAAAAAATATCATCTGTTGAACAACTAAAAAAAGAGCTTAGTAATTCAATCTTTAATGGAATCGACTGGGTGGTAGTTTCTCTAGGTGGTGATGGTGCATTTGCCAAACATAAAAATAATTTTTATAAAGTAGAGATTCCGACAATTCAAGTGGTAAATCCTGTTGGATCGGGAGACAGTACGGTAGCTGGAATTGCATCAGCTCTAGCAAAGCAAATGAATCCTCAAGATTTATTGAAGCAAGCTAATGTTTTAGGGATGTTAAATGCTATGGATTCAAAAACAGGTAATGTGAATTTAGAACACTATGACAAATTGTTTGAACAAATAAAAGTAAGAGAGGTTTAACATGACAAAACAAGATTTTATGAACCAATTAATGGATGACAAAGGAATTATTTCAGCATTAGCATTTGACCAACGTGGTGCTTTAAGACGTATGATTGCAGAACATCAAACTGAAGAGCCAACTCAAGAGCAGATGGAAACATTGAAACGTTTAGTCTCTGAAGAATTGACACAATATGCTAGCTCCATTCTTTTAGATACAGAGTTTGGCCTACCTGCAGCAGATGCTCGTGATAAAGAATCTGGATTATTATTAGCTTATGAAAAAACAGGATATGATCCTTCAACGACTAAGCGATTACCAGAATGTTTAGATGATTTATCAGTAAAGCGGATTAAAGAGTTAGGTGGGCAAGCGGTTAAATTCTTGCTTTACTATGATGTGGATGGCGATGAAGAAGTAAACTTACAAAAGCAAGTTTATATGGAACGTGTTGGCTCTGAATGTGTTGCTGAAGAAATCCCTTTCTTTTTAGAAATATTAACTTATGATGAAAATATTGAAGATAACAAGGGAGCAGAATTCGCTAAGGTAAAACCACATAAAGTAAATGAAGCAATACGTTTATTCTCAGAACCTCGTTTTAATGTGGATGTCTTGAAAGCTGAAGTGCCGGTGAATATGAATTTCGTTGAAGGTTACGCGAAAGATGAAGTATTATTCTCAAAAGAAGAAGCAATGCAAGCATTTCGTGACCAAGATGCTGCAACCAATTTGCCTTATATTTATTTAAGTGCAGGGGTTAGCGCAGAATTATTCCAAGAAACATTGAAATTTGCTGCTGAAGCGGGTGCTAAATTTAATGGTGTACTATGTGGTAGAGCAACATGGGCTGGTTCTGTAGAGGCATACATCAATGATGGGGAAGAAGCTGCGCGTGAATGGTTAAGAACAGTTGGTAAAGAAAATATTGAGAGTTTGAATAAAGTAGTTGCTGAGACAGCTGTAGCGTGTGAATTTGATTAGTTTATAAATTAGAAGGAGGAATTTTTATGAACAGGGATGAAATGGGAATGATTGGCTTTGAAATTGTGGCTTATGCAGGTGAAGCTCGTTCAAAGTTACTATCAGCTCTTAAAAAGGCAGAAGATGGAGAATATGAGGCAGCTGAAGCTTTAGTATCTGAAGCAGAAGAATCCATTGCTAAAGCACATAAAGCTCAAACAGATGTTTTAGCAAAGGAAGCTGCCGGAGAAGATTTAGACTTTAGTTTTATTATGATGCATGGACAGGATCATTTAATGACAACCATTTTGTTGAAAGATATGATGCATCATATGATTGCATTATATAAAAGAGGGTAAGTACAATGGATAAGTTAATAGCAGCGATCGAGAAGGCTAAGCCATTCTTTGAAAAAATTTCACGTAATATATATTTGCGTGCCATTCGTGATGGTTTTATCGCAAGTATGCCTATTATTTTGTTTTCAAGTATTTTTATTTTAATTGCTTATGTTCCAAATTCATGGGGATTCCAATGGAGCCCAGAAATTGAAACTCTGTTAATGACTCCATATAACTATTCTATGGGAATCCTTGCATTGTTTGTTTCCGGAACAACGGCTAAATCATTAACTGATTCGATGAACCGTTCACTGGATGGAACGAATCAAATAAACTATATCTCAACGATGTTAGCGACGATGATAGGTTTTCTATTAATGGCTGCAGATGACACAGAGGGTGGATTCCTTACTGGTTTCTTAGGTACTAAAGGATTACTGACAGCTTTTATCGCTGCATTCATCACAGTGAATGTTTACAAGTTTAGTGTAAAACGTAATTTAACTATAACAATGCCAGAGGAAGTTCCACCTAATATTTCGCAAGTATTTAAGGACTTGATTCCATTTACAGGGTCAATTTTAATCTTATATGCTATCGCATTAATTGTTCGTAATATCACTGGAGAAAATGTGGCTTCATCGATTGGAACAATTTTAGCGCCACTATTCCAAGCAGCAGACGGCTATTTAGGAATTACAATTATTTTCGGCGCATTTGCATTTTTCTGGTTTATTGGTATCCATGGACCATCAATTGTCGAACCAGCTATTGCAGCAATTACATATGCAAACTTAGAAACCAATTTACAATTATTGCAAGCTGGAGAACATGCGGATAAAATATTAACACCTGGAACACAAATGTTTATTGTCACGATGGGAGGAACAGGTGCTACCTTAGTTGTACCTTTTATCTTTATGTGGCTAGGAAAGTCTAAGCGTAATAAGGCAATTGGACGAGCTTCAGTAGTACCAACATTTTTTGGTGTTAACGAACCGATTTTATTTGGAGCACCTTTAGTATTAAATCCAATTTTCTTTGTTCCTTTTATATTTGCTCCTATTGCGAATGTTTGGATTTTTAAATTTTTTGTTGATGTTTTAGGCATGAATTCATTTACTACAAATTTACCATGGACAACACCAGCACCGATTGGTCAAATTCTTGGAACGAATTTCCATCCACTTTCATTTGTGCTTGCAGTTGTTCTAATAGTAGTTGATGTTTTAATTTACTATCCATTCTTCAAAGTTTATGACAATCAGATCTTAGAAGAAGAACGTTCTGGAGTAAATTCTAGCGATGAATTGAAGGAAAAGGTCGCTCAAAATTTTGACACAACAAAATCAGATCAAATTTTATCTCAAGCAGGCGTAACAGATTCTAAAGAAGTAGTGATTGTAGAAGATTCTTCTGAAGCTACTACGGATCAAACTACAAGTGCCGGTATCACAGAACAAACGAATGTATTGGTATTATGTGCTGGCGGTGGAACGAGTGGTTTATTAGCGAATGCGCTTAATAAAGCTGCAAACGAGCATAATAAGCCCGTCACAGCAGCTGCAGGAAGTTACGGAGCACACCGCGAAATATTACCACAATATGATTTGGTTATTTTAGCTCCGCAAGTAGCCTCGAATTATGAAGATATGAAAGCCGAGACAGACAAATTAGATATTAAGTTAGCTAAAACAGAAGGAGCGCAATATATCGGATTGACACGTGATGGTGAAGGCGCATTGAAATTTGTAGAGGACCAGTTCAACTAATAGGGAGGAAAATATGAAGAAACTACCTAAAGATTTTATTTTTGGTGGAGCAACAGCAGCATACCAAGCTGAGGGAGCAACCAAAACAGATGGAAAAGGACCTGTGGCTTGGGACAAGTATCTAGAAGAAAATTATTGGTATACAGCAGAGCCAGCCAGTGATTTTTATAATCTATATCCAGTTGATTTGAAATTAGCTGAAGAATTTGGTGTCAATGGAATCCGTATTTCTATCGCTTGGTCTCGCATTTTTCCTAAAGGATATGGCGAGTTGAATCCGAAGGGAGTAGAATTCTATCATAATCTTTTTGCAGAATGCCATAAACGTGGTGTTGAACCATTTGTTACTTTACACCATTTTGATACACCAGAATATTTGCATTCGAATGGTGATTTCTTAAATCGTGAGAATATTGATCATTTCGTTGATTATGCGAATTTCTGTTTTGAAGAATTTTCAGAAGTTAATTATTGGACTACTTTTAATGAAATTGGACCAATTGGTGATGGACAGTATTTAGTTGGTAAATTTCCACCAGGTATTCAATATGATTTAGCAAAAGTATTCCAGTCCCATCACAATATGATGGTTGCTCATGCACGGTCAATTAAAAATTATAAAGATAAAGGATATGATGGAGAAATCGGAGTAGTGCATGCTTTACCTACTAAGTATCCATTCGATCCAAATAATCCAGGAGATGTTCGTGCAGCTGAATTAGAAGACATTATTCATAATAAGTTCATTCTAGATGCGACATATTTAGGGGAGTATTCAGATGAAACGATGAAAGGTGTCGAAGAAATTTTAGCAGCTAATGGTGGGGAATTAGAATTATTAGATGAAGACTTTGAGCATTTAAGAGCAGCTAAAGACTTAAACGACTTCCTAGGCATTAACTATTATATGAGTGATTGGATGCGTGAATTTGAAGGAGAGACTAAGATTACCCATAATGGTAAGGGTGAAAAGGGAGGCTCTCAATATCAAATTAAAGGTGTTGGACGTCGTGAATTTGATGTAGATGTTCCAAGAACAGACTGGGATTGGATGATCTATCCTCAAGGTTTATATGATCAAATAATGCGCGTCGTCAATGATTATCCTAATTATAAAAAAATCTATATTACAGAAAATGGACTTGGATATAAGGATGAATTTGTTGATGGAACAGTTTATGATGATGCGCGAATTGATTATATTAAGCAGCACTTAGAAGCTATTGCGGATGCAATTGAAGATGGTGCGAATGTCAAAGGATACTTTTTATGGTCACTAATGGATGTCTTTTCATGGTCAAATGGTTATGAAAAACGCTATGGACTATTTTATGTAGACTTTGATACACAGGAGCGCTATCCTAAGAAAAGTGCCCATTGGTACAAAGAATTAGCTGAAACTCAAGAGATAAAATAATTTGATTTACTCCAAAGACAATTGTCTTTGGAGTTTTTTTATGTGATAAATTGTGAATTCTTTATGCTTTTCATATGATAAAACCAACTGAATACGCATTCACAACACTTTATTGAGCTAAATCAATGCATGAATTGAATTCAGCCAGTAGAATAAGCAAGTATCATAGAAAACTATTGGAAAGAAGGAATTAAATGAACTGGATTGCTCTCATTGTAGTATTATTTTTATTTGCCGGTTTACATTATTTAAATAAAAAAGGCGTCTCCTTTTTAGTGCGTGTACTCTTGGCAACGGTATTAGGTGGAATTGTTGGTCTGATATTTAAAGGAAATACGGATTATGTTTATCCAATCGGACGTATTTATGCGAATTTATTACAGGCTGTTGTAACACCGTTGCTATTATTCTCAATTATCAAAACAGTTATTTCATTAAAAGATATTGACAGTTTGACTTCAATTGGTGGACGTGCGATTGGTGCTTTAAGTATGCATAATATTTTTGGTTCAATTATTGCGATTCTACTAAGTTTAGCATTTGGCATTGGAAAAAATGCAAGTATTGAAATTCCGGCTAATGCTGAAATCAAAGAGGTACCAGCTTTTACTGATACGATTATTAGCTTCTTCCCTTCAAATATAGTGGCACATATGGCTGAAAATCAAGTATTGCCTGTCATTATTTTTGCTGGATTAGTAGGGGTTGCAGCATTACTAGTGACTGATAAAGAATCGATTCAACCTTTTGTCAACTTTATTGATGCTGCCGATCGTGTGATGTTCCAATTTGTTGGATTAATCACGAAATTCACACCATATGCGGTATTAGCATTAATTACTAATCGTATTGGAACAATGGATATGGAATCAATGCAATCATTATTAGTTGTACTGTTGGTAGTGTTTATCGCAGCATTCTTCCACTCAATTATTTCAACCAGTGTGATCAATGCTTTATTAGCAAAATTAAATCCAGTTCCATTCTTAAAGAAATTCTTCCCAGCTTGGTTGATAGGATTTTCGACACAAAGTTCAACGGGAGCTATTCCAGCCAATGTTGAAGCTCAAGTTAAGATGGGGGTCTCTGAAAGTGTTGCATCATTTGCAGCGTCTATCGGATCTACATTCGGTATGCCAGGATGCGCAGCCATTTGGCCATCGATCATTGTTATCTTTACAATAAATGCAATGAATATTCAATATACATTATTAGATTATGCAATATTAGTGTTGGTTTGTTTATTGGTTTCTGCGGGTACAGCAGGAGTACCTGGTGTCGCTACGATTGTCGCGACATCTGTCATGACAGCAATGGGCTTACCAGTTGAAATGGTAATCTTAATGACTCCTATTTCTGCGATTGCTGATATGGGACGTACGGCGACGAATGTCGAAGCAGCAGGTTCAGCAGGTCTAATCGTTGCAGCACAAACGGGTAATTTAAATAAAGAATTATATTACGCAGATTAATTATCACGCCTTTCTTTCCACAAATGGAATGAAAGGTGTTTTTTATTTCATGATGATAATACGACCAGAGATGGAGGAGAAGGCGGTGTGTGCGTGTTATAATATAGATAATAAGAAATTAAGATTGTGAGGGATACCCATGAAATTTTATATGAAACAAAAACTCTTCTCATTTCGTGAGACATTTGATATTTATGATTCCAATCGAAAATCAATCTTTAAAGTTCAAGGTAAGCTACTATCATTTGGTAAACAATTACGTGTGACAGATAGTCAAACAGGGGAATATTTAATAGATATTCAAGAAAAAGTGATGAGCTTACTTCCAAAAATGCAAGTAAATTATCATGGGAAACATATTGCAACGGTTGAAAAAAACATTTCTTTTTTTAAACCGAAATACACTGTCCCAGAATTCGGTTGGGTTATACAAGGAGATATATTTGCTCATGACTATGATATTCGAGACGACAAAGGTCATTTGATTGCAACGATTAATAAGAAATTTTTATCGTGGTCTGATACTTTTGAATTTGATATTCGCGAAGATGACGTTCCATTTGTCATTATTATCGGAATTATTTTAGCGATAGATATGGTGATGGACAGCGAGTCTGCTTAATCAATGAAATAAAGAAAAGGTGATGTAATTTGTCATGTTTAGGTAATGTCATTTGGTTTATTTTTGGTGGATTAGTTAATTTTATTGTATGGTCCTTTTTTGGGATATTATTATGTTTAACCATTATAGGAATACCTTTAGGTCGTCAATGTTTTAAAATGGCTCGATTATCTGCAGCCCCATTCGGAAAGGAAGTTATCGTTTCTCCTCGAGGGACACCTTTATTTGTAAATATCATATGGATTTTATTAGCCGGAGTGCCAATTGCAGCGTCTTACTTTGTATCCGGTGTCGTTTTATGTTTGACTATTATCGGTATACCTTTTGGGATACAACAATTTAAGATGATGTTGTTAGCATTATTTCCATTTGGAACCGTCGTGAGACAGTCTAATGATTATTATTCTAATGTTGTTATCAATTAATTAGACGATAACGAAAATTTCAATGTACTCAAACTCCCTATAGGAATAAAGAAGATATGTATCATAATTGTAAAGATTTGAATATATGATTAATAAAGACAGTGATGTTTTTTCTTGTTATAATTAATTTAGTTGTCTAGGTAAGATATCTAATAAGGAGCATGCACATGAAAAAGTCATTGAAACATTCGCTATTACGAATATTAATTGCTGGGATGGTATTACAGGCGGCTCAAGTTCCAATAAATGCACAGTCAAGTGATGAAAGTCAGAAGTCATTAGCTGAATCAAATGAAGTTACGACAGTAGAAGATGAAACGGATCTACAATCAAATAGGGATTGGGTAGATATCGAAGTATCAATTCAAGAAGGATTGAAACCTGAAAGATTGGAACAAGTATTTCAATCGGAAGACACCATTGAGTTTACTAATGATCAAGGATTGATATCACAAATTAATCGATACGCATTATATCAACTATCAGACATTCATCGAGATCATCGTTTGTTATTTGGTGATCAAGATCAACGTGGTGCTGTACTTGTGATGGATATTTCTCTTCAGAATCACTCGGATGAGGTAGTATATCACAATAACATACCATATTTATCTTTACCGGGATATGACGGTGTGATTGTTGAAGCCTCTTCTTCGATGATGAATAATGAAGACTTGTATTTTAATTTTAATGAAAATGAACAGAAATTAGAAGCGGGTGAATCTAAAGAAGGTTACTTAGTTTATACATTATCTCCGGAAGCAATGGATGCTCTCGAACAAAACGGCAGTATTCATGTAGAATTTATAGGATTTCGTGATCAATCGGACTATGTAAACGCGACTTATTTACTGGAGAATCCAGTATTCAATCTGCCGTTCAGTGATCAAGCGGCTCAACAAGCGATAGCAACTGGCGAATTATATCCAGATGCCGTCGTCCAAAATAATATGGGAGAGAAAGAATTAATAGAATCAGCAGAGAATGTAGCTGTGAGTCAAGAAGAAGAGGAAATTGTAGTAACCGTGGATGGCTATCAAATCACTCAGCTCATTCCCAATGCAGATTATGCAGCGAGTGTTGAAGAATTAGCGGGCGGTTTAATTATGGTGAATGTTAAAGTGGATGTAAAAAATAATTCCGATAAAGCCATTCGTTTGGGGGAATCCTATAATAAATTAGTCTTAGGCATGATGGTCGAGATAAATTCTGATTTTAGATTAGAAACAAATGATTATAATCTTGAAGTGGCACCTGGTGAGACTGGGACAATATATAATGTCTTCACAATGGAAGGCGATATGTATGAAAAATTTAAAGATGATACCTTTACATTAGTACCTTCAATCAGTAATGTTGATGGAGAAGATATAGATCATATAGAGAATATTTCTTTAGGAGCGAAATTTAAAGAACGTTGCTGAGACAACAACTAGTGCTAGTAATTGGGTCGGGCCGGACGTCCCAAGCCCATCGTTCTTCGGGGCAAACGGGCTTGG
>JBHWOV010000065.1:0-5757 GCA_043424535.1 Aerococcaceae bacterium | reverse complement strand
GATCTTTAACTTGAAAAAGATCTTTGTCATCTCCAGCAAAAACAACAAAGTCGCCCATACCAGAAGTTGGAAGGTGGACTTCCAGTTCCTCTGGAAGAATGATGTCCCAATCCTCCCCAAATAAGGACCCTTGCACTGATGTGGAGGACTGCTTCTCAACTCGTCGGTTAACCCATACCACACCGTTCTTATAAGTACCTGTTTTCCGGAAGGATTGTTTCAATCTGATTTGCCTTTCAACCATTGCTTGGTCATCATAGATTCCAGATTCACGAAGAACTTGCTTCAGCTCAGAAATATACCTCGGGTTGTCTTTCGAATGGTAGTGAAGTTGTTCAATCACCCGTAGTTCGGACGCTTCATTATGATCAAATTTCCGCTTGTATTTCATAGCTAAATCATTATTGATGACAAATGGATAGTAACGAGCTCCACGTCCAATAAGTTGCTTCTCTGCATTGGTTGTCGCCCCAGGCTTAAATCCGGATTTTGTCGTCTTCCCATCACGAGTATCGTAGAGGCGCACGATATCAAAAAGATTTAGTACATCCCATCCTTCATTCAGCATATCGACAGCAAAGATAGCCCTAATCTCATTTTTAGGATCTTCAAGAGTATTTAATTCAACCAGCTTATCACTAGTCTTAT
This sequence comes from Aerococcaceae bacterium, assembly GCA_043424535.1. GTDB lineage: Bacteria > Bacillota > Bacilli > Lactobacillales > Aerococcaceae > DSM-111022. The sequence goes on along the minus strand of JBHWOV010000065.1, from coordinate 5,109 downwards.
TATTACTATCGATAAGCATTAATCGCTCTTCACGAAAGTCTTCTTTTAATTCGGCAACTAGATTATCATGAGTAATGTCACTTTCATCAAAAAAGTTAAATGCTTGTGTCAAAATCCCATCAAGTCCAGTCGAGGCTTGTTTCTGTTGTTCAATTTGATCAGTAGTTAGATTATTCAAAAGTTCAAGAAAATCAGATAGATTTCTTGCACTCTCGGTTTTCTTTTGTGACTTAAATAGAATTAATGGCTTCAAGTTAATCCCATTTTTTAAGGCCACTTTCCTTCTGAATTGACTAATGATTATTGCTTGAAGCATACGCACTTCAACTTCATTATTTACCAGATGGAACAAAACATCTTTACTAAAACCATCTAAACGAAAATCTTTAAGATCATATTTATATATTAAGTGTTTTCTGTACTTCGCCGCAACATCGGCATTTGACAAATCTATCGTAGCCGTGAACTCGAAAAGGGAAGATCTCTTTGCATTTCTTTGAATATTAGTAACTGTTGCAGTCCAACTAGTATTATCTTTTTTCTCATCCGCATTGAGCCCAGCATTCAAGTGATGGGCTTCATCGGCGAGCATTACAACGGAAATGTCCTCGAATTGTTCATAAGAGAGACGATTTTCACGAGGTATATTTAGGTCTATATGGAGTTGCTGAATTGTTGTAAATATGAGGTTAATTGCATCCTCGTTAGAATCTGAAAAATCTTTAACTTCCTGAATTTCTACCAACTTACCATCAATCATTATAGAATCAGAAAACAAGTATTTTCCTGAAGTTGAATCTAGGAAATTAGAGCGTGTTTTTTCAATAATGTTAGAGTTGTTTACAAAAAACAGAAAGTTCCTTTCACCCTGCTTATATTTTTCAAGAATTAAAGCCGCCATCATCATGGTTTTACCTGAGCCAGTCGCCATATTGAAAAGCAATTGTTCTGGATAACTTCTATTGGCCTCATCTTTCGTTGCGTAATGCAAGTAGCGGCCTATTCCTTCTAACTGATAAGGTCGCATTTCGTACCGAAGATTCTCTATAATATATTTAGGAACGAGTTCTTTAAAATAATTTATAAAAATCCCGGTACTTCCATCATATTTTTCATATAAGAAATCCGCCATATTATTCACCATCCCCATAAAACTGACGATTCAATGCTTTATCTTCGTCGCTAATACCATATGAAATATCGTTGATATCCGAATAATTAACATATAGATTATTATTATCAATGATTTCGCGAAGTAATTGCTTTTGTCCTGCAAATGAAAGCTTTTCAAACTCCGTAATCTTCATTTTCTTGGGATCGACTAAATATGAAATAAATGACGATTTCTTAGCTAATTCGAATAAATCTAGCAATTGGCTTTCATCTCTTGCAGTATCAATTCTCTCGACAAAGTCTGCTGCATCATTTTTGATTTCACAGTACATGAATGAACCTCCACCAGTCCACTCAATTTCTGAAGAAATGCCTTTATCCTCACCATCAATTACATTTCGTAGACGTCGTTTTATAATATCAATTTGAGTATCTAATTGTTCAATAGTAATGTAGTTTCGGCCAAGTTTATGGGCGGTGGCAGCAGTTGTACCGCTTCCGCCAAAGAAATCAAGAACGTAGTCACCCTTATAGCTAGACATTTCAATCACGTTTTGAAGGAGTTTCTCTGGCTTTTTACCATTAGGGAATTCAACTTTTCCTTCTTTTGCTAAATTGTTATATTGAATATCATCCCAAAGAGTTGTTAATCTTTCTTTGTATAGTAGTTTACCATCCTTATCTTCTGTCAACATATCAGATAGGAACATGAGCATATTAGTCGCCCCAGTACTCGTGTATAGAATTTCAGTGAGTTTGCCCTTATTTTTCCCCTTGTTGGGAGTATACTCGATACTAACTAACCCATTATCCACTTCTTTGGTTTCTTCCATAACTGAAGTTCGTACTGAGGATTGTGCATTAGTTGATCTGAATATTTTCTCAGGTATCGAATTATAAACCTCTTCCTCAGTTATATTATTATCTCTGGCATATTGTTTCACAGATACTGATTTCGCATTAGGATAATGATAATATTGTCTTCCCGCAGTTTTATCACTTTTTAATAATACTCGATCACCCAATTCAGTCAATACAGAAGTATATTTCCAACTCTTACCTACTTGAATATACTCAGTTTGAATATAATCCCATACTGGTGTCATCGCAAAAACCGGTTCAAGAGTGATTTGTGATTTATTTTTTGCGTATAATTGAATAAACTCCGTGGTATCTTTTAGACTTTTACCTTCAGAACTTCCTGATACCCCGCCAACTTTTGTCTTAACCGTGACTAAATTAATGAAATTTTCTCGTCCAAATATCTCGTCCATGAGCACACCTAAATAATTGACCTCTCCATCATCAGTTTGGACCCATATAATACCGTCATCATCCATCAAGTCTCTTGCAATAGTAATCCTATTCTTCATAAAAGTCATCCATGTAGAATGATTGAATGAATCATTGTATTTAAAACTATCATTGCCTGTATTATATGGTGGATCCAAATACACAAGCTTAATTTTTTTATCGTACTCTTTCAAATATTGCTTCAGGGAATAAAGTGCTACTAAATTATTCCCCTTGATGACAAGATTTTCTTCGCCTCCAATTGTTGTTGGTTTCTCCTCACCTAATGTAGAGTATTTTTGAAAGTTAATAAGAGCCTTTGGTTCGATATATCTACTAATTTCACTAGGAGCTAAAACTGAATTAAAAAATATTTCTTTTCGCTTAGTGTCCTCTTTACTCTGACCACCCTCAAGAATACAATCCTTGTAGGGCCAGTTAAGGACAATTTCTTTATTTTGTGAAAGTAAATCTATCTCACCCCTATATGCTAGTCCAATTTTTTGTTTATAAATTGTATAACTGTCAGGTAAAAATTCCTTATTATTCAAAAACTGAACAAAAACGTCAAGCTTAAAAATAAGTCCCCCATCAGTTGAAGAAAAAAAGTGAGATTTAACCTTTTCATTTGATTGCAAGGTATTCAAAAGTTCAAGATCATAATTTCGTGCAAGCTGCCCTACCAAGTTTTTATTAAGTGTTCCTTCTACTACGTATTCTTTCTTTGAAAGTAACAGTTTTTGCAATTCTTTATTCAATTTCTAATTCCTCCTAAACTATTTTGATTTAATTCTATTGCAGTAGTAATGCATATCACACTCACGACAAACAGTATAACTGGTTGTTCGTTGATTAAATTCATTATTTTCAATCTTATAAATTACATCCGTGATCTTTCTAATTATACTATGAATTTGTTGATTGACTTTTTCAAATTCAATAAATTGTCCATATCTACTCACCACCCCCATAGAATTGATGGTTTAACACTTTATCTTCAACACTAATCCCATACGACTGATCCTCAATATCAGAATAATTCACATACAAATTATTATTATCGATGATTTCGCGAAGTAATTGTTTTTGTTCTGCAAATGACAGTTTTTCAAATTCCGAAGACTTCATTTTCTTAGGATCAACTCGATATGAAATGAACGATGATTTCTTAGCTAATTCGAATAGCTCAAGTAGCTCTCTATCATCACTTGCTTCCTTAATTTTATTGACAAATTCTTTTGCATCATTCTTAATTTCACAGTACACAAATGAACCACCTCCAGTCCATCCTTGTATTTTAGAAATACCACTTTGGTCTCCATTTATAACTGATTCCAGTCGAGGAATGGCAAGTTCATCAATATAGTCTAATTGCTCAATACCAATGTATCTTCGACCAAGTTTATGGGCAACCGCACACGTTGTACCACTTCCTAAAAAGAAATCCATGACTATATCGTTCTCAGAGTCAGTACCCATTTCAATAATTCGCTTGAGAAGTTTCTCAGGTTTTTTGCCACCTTTTAGAACTACGCCTCCTTCAGATGCAATCCCTTCGTATGGTGTGTCAGTCCACATGTTTGTTGCTTGGACACTAGGTACCATTTCACCATTTATATCTCTAATTTTTTTTTGATAAAACGCCATTTCTCGGCCTTTATTTACATAAACATCATATTGCCCTTCTCTTCTTACTAAAAAGATTTCATGAGGGCTCAATTTAGATTCATCCCTTACTTTTTTTATTTGTGCTCCTGCTTTATTACTAATTGCGACTGATTGAAATACTTTATCTGGATTCTTTAAAGCATATTCCGCCATCAATCCCAAAATTAACTTGTCATCGTATTTTTTCTTCAAATCTTGTAAATTCAAACCCAAATCATTAGCTATTACTTCTTTAATATCAACTATGTTCCAATTCTTAAAATCATCGTCAATATTCGTTACAACCCATTTGTAGTTTGCATCGTAGTCAGCTTCAACATATTGGCGATTATACGTCCACTTGGATTTATTTTTTGCAAATCCAATAATATATTCCGCAGTTTCAAAGACTCCAGGATTCACACTTTGAAAACCTGAAGGTGATTTTGTTTTTACTGTAATCTTATTAATAAAGTTGTTAGTTGTTGGCGTATTAAAAATCTCCTTCATCAACAAGTGTAGTTCTGCAACACCATCATCACTGATTTGAGCAAAAATTGCACCATCCTCTGCTAATAACTCCTTTGCGAGTTCTAGACGATTTTTCATAAAAACCAACCAAGTTGATAATTTGAAATTTGAATTGTATCGAAAAGTATCCTCAGACTTTTTAGCATTGAAATAATACGGTGGATCGATATAAATCAATTTAATTTTCCCCGCGAATTTTTCTTTTAGACTGGATAGTGCTAAAAGGTTGTTGCCTTTTATTATTAAGTTTTCCTCACCTGAAATATTTTCTAATTCTGAAACACCTGTTGAATCATGAAGAACAAAATTTGAAAAAGCTTTTGGTTCCATCAATCTGGTCACCTCTGTTGGCGACAAAACTTCATTGAAAAATAATTCATCTCGCTTCGCATCTTCCTTATGTTGTCCACCCTCAAGAATACAATCCTTGTAGGGCCAGTTAAGGACAATTTCTTTATTTTGTGAAAGTAAATCTATCTCACCCCTATATGCTAGTCCAATTTTTTGTTTATAAATTGTATAACT
>JBHWOV010000064.1:0-47680 GCA_043424535.1 Aerococcaceae bacterium | reverse complement strand
AATTTCCGTTCAATATTGAACGGTATACATATATAATAACAGTTCATATTTGTTCTGTCAAGTTTTTTCTATTTATTTTTTTCTAAAATATTCAGATACTTGCAAACATTTATAACAGAACAGTTTTGTTGAGCTTTTGTTCGTTTTGTGATAAAATATTTATAGCTATTGTGAAATAAGGAGGAGTTAGTTTGATTTCTGGAGAAAAATTAAAAAAGTTAAGACTTATGCGAAACTTAACTCAAAAAGAACTTGCCATTAAGTCTGGTTTGACAGATGCTGCTATAAGAAATTACGAGCTTGGAAATAGATCTCCAAGTAAAGAACAATTACAAAAAATATCTGACGCACTTGATTGTGATATATCAGCATTAATTAATCATGAACCTAATTCTATTTTTGAAATAATGCATATAATATTTGATTATGAAAAAGACATGAAGTTTAGACCCTTAGCAGGCGACGGAGAGATCACTGGACTTTTATCAAATGATGTAGATTTCAATAATTTTCTTATAGAATGGAATGAAATGAGGAAGAAACATTACAACGATGAATTAACAGACGAAGAATTTGAAGATTGGAAGTTATCTTACCCTAAAAAATCAAGATTTTTAAAATAAAATATGTACGCAAAAAGACCGTAGTTTGAAACTACGGTCTAATTTTTTGTCCAAACGTAAACCACTTGGAACTATTATTCAATTTATTCTTTTTAGCTTCCAGTACCATTTGAGTACCAGTAGTCATTTTTTATTCTCTTTATAGCTTGGAATTAAGCCATTTTAGAAAATTTTACTACTATTCCCATTCAATGGTTGCTGGTGGTTTACCAGTCACATCATATACTACTCGATTAACATGCGGAACTTCGTTTACAATACGCGTTGAAATTGTCTGTAATACATCCCAAGGTAAACGAGCAAATTCACTTGTCATTCCATCAATTGACGTCACTGCCCGAATACCAATCATATGATCATAAGTTCGGCCATCTCCCATCACACCAACACTACGTACATTAGGTAATACGGTAAAATATTGCCAAACATCTTGATCTAAGCCATTTTTTGCGATTTCTTCGCGCAAAATTGCGTCTGATTCGCGTACAATTTCAACTTTTTCATCAGTGATTTCACCTAATACTCGAATACCTAATCCAGGTCCGGGGAAAGGTTGCCGCCAAACAATAGAGTCAGGCATTCCCAGAGCAGTTCCTAGTGCACGAACTTCATCTTTGAAGAGTGTATTCAATGGCTCAATCAGTTCAAATTCCATATCTTCTGGTAGACCGCCCACATTATGATGTGATTTAATTGTTTGAGCAGTATCTGTCCCAGATTCAATAATATCCGTATAAAGCGTTCCCTGTGCTAAATAATCGATGCCATCCAATTTAGCTGCTTCTTCATCAAAAACATAAACAAATTCATTTCCGATAATTTTACGTTTTGCTTCCGGATCTGAAAAACCAGCTAATTTACTAAAGAAACGTTCTTTTGCATCCACTTTGATAATATTCAGTCCAAATGACTCGAGTGATTCCATTACTAAGTCCCCTTCATTTTTACGAAGGAGCCCATGATCAACAAAGATACAAACTAATTGTTCACCGATTGCTTTTTGTAACAGGACACCCACAACACTAGAGTCAACCCCACCGGATAAACCGAGCAATACCTTTTTATCTTTGACAGTATCACGGATATTTTGAATCGCAATATCTATAAAGTTTTCCATAGACCAGTCGCCTTGAACGCCACAAATTTCAAATGCAAAATTTCTTAACATTTCACTACCTTGTGTTGTCGCTCTGACTTCAGGATGAAATTGCACACCATAGATATTTTTTTCAGTATTTTCAAATGCAGCGATAGGACATTGTTCTGAAGATGCGGTAACCGCAAATCCATCTGGAATTTCTTTGATTAAGTCACCATGACTCATCAAGACTGTTTCTTCTGCATTTAAATTTTTAAAAATACCTGAAGTATTATTTTTCACATCAATCGATGCTTGTCCAAATTCACGCACATCACCAGGAGTTACATTGCCATCGAACATCTTAGTAATCAATTGCATTCCATAACAAACACCTAGTACTGGAATCCCTAATTCAAAGATTTCAGGATCTACATGAAAAGCATCTTCTGCGTAAACACTACGCGGACCACCAGATAAGATTATCCCTTTGACATTGCCTTCTGCAGCAATTTCTTTAGCAGTTTTTTTATTGGATAATAACTCGCTATAAACCCCTAAATCTCTCAAGCGACGCGTAATTAATTGATTATATTGACTCCCAAAATCTAGGACAATAATTTTTTCAATTTCAGTAATAGTTTCCATGAATTTCCTTCTTTCTAGTATTTCCGAACTGATATCAAGTCGATTAAATGATTTTCCGCTTTATGTAAAACAACTTGTGCTCTTTCTTTTGTTGGTGCGATATGTTGCACCAAATTTGTTAGATTGATTGTATACCAGACTTCATTTGCATAGGCTTCCTTTTTTTCATCTGACCATTTTGACATTTTATGGAAGTAATTATCTGGATTATCTTTCGCCAACTCGACTAGCATATAATATCGTTCCATATACCATTGTTTTATATCCATTGTATCAGCATCTACAAAAATCGAGAAATCAAAAAAATTGCTGACATATAATTGTTGATTTTCAGGTAATTGAAAAACATTAATACCTTCCATTATTAGAATATCTGGTTTATGTAGTACCCCCACCTCATCCGGAACAATATCATAAATATGATGAGAATAAATAGGATATTCTATTCTTTCAACTCCAGTTTTTACTTTCGTCATAAAAGATAAAAACGAAGGCATGTCATAACTATCTGGAAATCCTTTACGATGTAAGATTCCTCTTTTTTCTAGTTCTTGATTTGGAAACAAAAAGCCATCCGTTGTCAACAAAGCAATGTCTTTATCTGGATATACCTTTCCTAAAAGCTCTTGTAAAACACGAGCAACGGTACTCTTTCCGACCGCGACACTTCCAGAAATACCAATAACAAATGGTTGACTTACTTTTGTATCTATCTTTAAAAATTCTTGTTGCTCTTTGCGTAATGCTAATTTATTTTCGTAAAAGATATCAATAAACTGTAATAACGGACGATATATTTCACGAACATCAGCGTTCGTTAAACGGTCATTTAACGACACTAACTCATCCAAATCATCAACTTTAATTAAATCATGTTGTTTATGAAATAATTCACTCCATTGTTTTCTAGTAAATTGAATAAATATTTCATCTTGATTCATCAAAACGCCCCAATCTAATCTCCATTTCTTATCTATTTTAGCACAACACCTTTTGTTACAACAGAAAAAAATTTATTCTCATATTATTCAATTCATATTGTTTATGATTTACTATTCTTTTTTTGATTAATATACCTTTACAATGTAAAATGAATAAGATAAATAAATTTTTAAGGAGTTGCATATGAACGAAGAAAATATGTCTTATTCGACACATGATACACTCCACCAGCAAACTTCTTCTATTGGCCAAGGGCAAGCACACAGTAAAATTATTCTGATGGGAGAACATGCCGTAGTATACGGTGTTCCCGCAATCGCTCTACCTTTCACTGCTGCCTCCACAACAGTCATTATTCAAAGTTCTGATCAATCGGTAAGTTATTTTGAAAGTGATTATTTTACTGGCACAGCTGCTGAGATGCCTGAAGAAATGGACAATCTTAAGAAAGTGATTCAATTAACTTTAGATAGTTTTTCACTACCAAAGGAACCACTTCATTATAAAGTCACAAGCAATATACCTGTCAAGAGAGGCATGGGGTCTTCAGCTGCCGTTTCTGTTGCTTTAGTAAGAGCAATCACAGATTATTATTCAATTGATGTATCTGACTACCAATTAAGAATGATCGTCAACCAAGCAGAAATCATCGCCCATGAAACGACTAGTGGAATAGATACGCTAATGGCCAGCTCAAATCGGCCCATAATGTATCAAAAAAGCGAACCTCCTGTTGCTTTTGATTTAAATTTAAAGGCGTTTTTAGTACTCGCTGATAGTGGTATTGAAGGCCAAACAAAAAATGCTGTGGGAAAAGTTCGGAAATTATACGAGCAGCGTCCTTCTATGGTAAAAGACGCCTTAAAATCCATCGAACGCTTTGTTAAATTAGGTTATCAGGCGATTAAACATCAGGATATAAATGAACTAGGTCGCCTATTAACATATAATCATTACTATTTGAATCAATTAGGAGTGTCCGATCCTAAACTTGACCATATAATTCGTGCAGCATGGTATGCCGGTGCTTTAGGAGCTAAATTGACTGGCGGAGGTTTGGGTGGATGCGCAATTGCACTAGCTGAAACATATTCAGTCGCTCAAACGATTGCAGAGGCGATGATGCAAGCAGGTGCTCAGAACACTTGGATTCTTAATCTAGCTATGAATGAGAATGAGGAGGAACATTAGTGAATCACCATGACTATCAGTCTACCTATCGTGCCCACACAAATATTGCTCTCATAAAATATTGGGGCAAGAGGAACCAAAAATTGTATTTACCGATGACAAGCAGTCTATCTTTAACCCTTGAATCGCTTTATACAGATACAAAAGTGCATTTTAGTCCTGATTTTAAAAATGACACCTTTATATTAAATCATCAGGAACAATCTCAGGAAGAAACAGATAAAATAAGCCGTTTTGTTGATTTATTCCGTCAAGAAAGTGGTATTCATTTGCCTATCTCGATTGAAAGTGTTAATCATGTTCCAACAGCCGCTGGCCTCGCTTCTTCCGCTTCTGCATTCGCAGCCTTAGCTGCTGCCATCAATGATGCTTTACAAATGAATCTTCCTGCTGAAAAATTATCCACTTTTTCACGGCAAGGGTCAGGTAGTTCTACAAGAAGTTTATTTGGTGGATTAGCCATGTGGCATCGCGGTCACGGCAATGATAGTGATTCCAGCTATGCCGAATCCATTGATGCAGCGGATTGGGACATTGGAATGCTCATCATTGTCATTAATTCTCAACAGAAAAAAATATCTAGCCGTTCTGGTATGCAACATACCGTTGAATCATCTCCCTTTTATGAACTATGGCCGCGCGAAGTTGAGCGTGACTTAGATGAAATGCTTGAGGCTATTCAACAACGTGACATTGATAAAATGGGACGAATTGCAGAACACAATGCGATGAAAATGCATGCCACAATGCTTTCAGCGAATCCTAGTTTTAATTATTTTGAACCTAAAACACTGACTGCAATCCAAAAAATTCAAGAAATGCGCGAACAAGGCTTATCTTGTTATTACACTATGGACGCGGGGCCTAATGTAAAAATATTGTGTCCTTTCAGCCAAATTGAACAAATAAAAAAGATTCTCATGGAGGATTTTGACGAAGAACAATTGATTGTCAGCCGACCAGGGCCAGCACCTTATCCTATTAAGAAGCTAGAACAACCATTGGGGACACTATAATGGCAAAAATATTCAATCAAACATCACGTACACAGCAAGCACAAGCACGCATCCCTGGAAAATTGTATTTAGCTGGAGAATATGCGATTCTTACGCCAAATCAACCAGCATTAATAATGGCTGTTGATCGTTTCATTACTGTGAATGTCGATCAGTCTCCTACTGAACACCATGGAAGAATTATTTCAAATGAAAAAAAGTGGATATATCAACGTCATTCTGACTCACAACTGTATCTAGAAGATTTACCAATCAGTGATCAAGTTTTTTGGAAATATACCCATGCGGCGATCCAATTAATTGAACAATTGATTAGCGAATTCAATTTACCTTTAATGGATTATCATATGACCATCGAAAGTGAAATGATTGATCTCAATGGTGAAAAAATTGGTTTCGGTTCAAGTGGAGCTGTTACTTTAGCAATTATATCCAGTTTACTAAAACTTTATGGTCTGAATCCTTGTTCAGGAACCATTCTATATAAACTCGGCGCCATTGCTCAGACTTTATTAAAAGCAGAAGGAAGTTTCGGAGATTTAGCGGCTAGTAGTTATGGTGGTATTGTGCTTTATCAGTCCTTAGACCGTGATTGGTTAGAAAACCAACTCGATGCTAAAATATCACTCTGCTCCTTATTAAAAATGGATTGGCCTGGACTACAAATTGCGCCAGTTCAAGGGCCACTACCAGTAAATATTTATTTTGGATGGACAGGAAAACCTGCATCTACAGAAAAATTAGTACTGTCACTCAAAGAGCAAGTAATTCATAATCCCGTACCCTATCAAGCTTTTGTGACTCAAGCTAGTGAAACGGTGATCGCTTTATTCCACTCCTTGGAAGCAAAAGATTCTGAAAAAATCATTCATTTCATAAATATATATCACCATTTACTCAGTCAACTTGGTTCAGATTATGATTTAAATATCTTAACTACCCCACTGCGACATTTAGTTGAAACAGCACAACTTTTGAAGATGGGTGCAAAATCTTCCGGTGCGGGGGGCGGAGATTGCGGTTTGGCTGTTGAACCCAAACAAAATAACGTATCGAATCATAAGAAACTTTTTTCACTTTGGCAGCAAGGCGGTGTGACACCATTGTCACTTCAAATTGCTCCCAAAATATATTAAGAATGCGAGGTAAACTATTGACCCTTTCACAAGACCCAAATTTAGCTAGACAACGTAAAGACGACCATGCTCGACTCGCTTTAGATCAGCAAACACAAGCGAAGGTTTCCCCATTCGATGAAGTTCGTTTTATTCACCATTCATTTAATCAAACAAATTATGAAGCGATTGACTTATCAACGACATGGGCAAACCATCGCCACTCAGTCCCATTTTATATTAATGGTATGACAGGAGGCTCCGATTTTACTAAACAATATAATGAAAAATTATCTTTAGTAGCCGCTGCGACTGGTCTTCCAATTGCCACAGGTTCCATGAGTATCGCTCTCAAAGACCCTAATGTTATCGATTCTTTCACTGTTATGAGAGAAAACAATCCAAATGGCTTTGTGATGACAAATCTGGGAGCGCATCATTCATTAGAAAATGCGAAACGTGTCATCGATATGATTCAAGCAAACGCACTACAAATACATGTCAATATACCACAAGAAGTCGTTATGCCTGAAGGTGACCGTGATTATTCTATGTGGCTCAAAAATATTGAACAATTGGTTCAAGGACTAGATATTCCTGTTATTGTAAAAGAAGTCGGCTTCGGAATGAGTCAACAAACCATTCAGCAGTTAATCGATATTGGCGTTGAAAATATTGATGTCAGTGGACGCGGTGGCACAAATTTTGTGTCTATCGAAAATGATCGACGTACAAAATTTGATTTGTCAGCATTATCGAATTGGGGACAAACGACTCCTGAATCTCTGATCGCTGCTGCTCCTTATCGACAACAAGTAAATTTACTCGCCAGTGGTGGCATCACTGATTATACCCATATCGTTAAAGCCATTGCCATGGGTGCTCAAGCCGCTGGTATGTCTGGTAGAATGTTACACTTTGTCAATGAATTAGGTGTAGAACAAACGATTGAGCTCATTGAAAATTGGAAAGAAGCAATTCAATTAATGATGCTGTTACTCGGTGTTGAAACAATAGATGAATTACAACAGGTAGATTGGTTTACAACCGGAACACTGGATGCATTTGCGAACAAATACCAAACAAAATAAGGAAGGACGTCTTATATGAAGGATAATCAAGAAACAATTCTTATCAACCAGTCGACAATAAAGAAGTATGTCAATATGGATATTGCTATCGAATTGGTGCGAAAAGCTTATAAAGGAATGGGTGATGGTACAACTAAAAACCCTCGAAAAGTAAATCTTGATTTAGGTGAATCAGATCCCTATCCAGATCATGACGGTTTCTTGAATGCAATGCCCGCATACATAGGTAGTGATACAATTGCTGGTCTTAAATGGGTTGGAGGTATTGCTGGTCAAAGACGCGAAGCAGGTTTACCATTTATCTTCGGTATGATTTTACTGGCTGACCCTCAATTAGGAGGTTTCAAAGCTGTACTAGACGGCCAATATATCACAAATATTCGCACGGGAGCTCAAACTGCAGTTGCGATTGATTATTTATTTGACAAACCATCTATTTCAATTGGTATGTTCGGTACCGGAGAACAAGCACATCAAAATTTAGATGCCATTTCACAGGTCATCGACATCCATGAATTAGTTATTTGGAACCACCGAACAGAATCCGCTGAGCGATTCAGAGAAGATGCTCAGTCTTTGGTTAAAGGAGACATTCGAATTGCTTCTCCCGATAAACCAGAAGACGCTTGTGATGTAGATGTCATCATCACTGTTACATTAGCAAAAGAGCCCATCATCGACGCGGATATGATAAAACCAGGAACCGTCATTTTCCCAATGGGTTCTTATCAAGAAATCACTGACTCCACGATTCTAAATGCAGATCGTATCATCGTCGATCATAAAGACCAAGCATTGCACCGCGGTGCGTTAAAACACTTAAAAAGCGAAGGCAAACTCTCTGAAGATGATATTCAACAAACTTTGCCTGAGATTGCTGTCAATGGACTTAATGAACCGCTAAACGATGATATCATAATATGCATTCCCATCGGTGTTGGTGCAACAGATGTCGTTATCGCTTCCTATGTTTATGAACAAGTAATGAAAAATGACGACATTGATGGTCACTTCAATTTTGAAGCTTAAAATAAATCAGTCACATTTCAAATACAACAAAAAAACTCGAAAATGATTGCAAATTTTCGAGTTTTTTATATTTATCATTAATCTTCTTCAGCAATTTGAACACTGAAGAAACCGTGTTTCTTAACTGGGACATAATATTCTAAAAAATACATTTTCTTTTTATCTTTGAGTGCTTGTTTAGCTGCATCTCTTTCTCGATAAGCATCTTCTGTTTCCCTATACCAAGCTAAATCGACATTTCGAGGTTTAAAAATTCCACCTGTCTTAGCGGGTACACCTTGAAGGACTGCATTCGGCTTATGATCTAACTCAAAGTAAGCAGGTTTTTCAGTGACAATAAAATCAACAAAATTAGATTCTGCTTCTTCATCTAAAAGACTGATAACTTCGATGGTCGGTTCTTTGATTTCTTTCTTTTTCACCACTGGCTTGCTTTCATCTTTAACAGAAACCTTCTCTTCTGATGTGACCATAGAATCTTTCGCTAATAAATCATCATAACTGACATTGAAATAATCTACTAAAATAGCTAGTTTGTCATAACTTGGTTCTGCCGTCCCATTTTCATATTTTGAGATAGATTGGCGTGTGACACCTAAGATATCTGCCAAATCTTCTTGTGACATATCATGTTCGAGTCTTAATTGTCTTATTTTTTTCTGGAACATCATATCCTCTTTTCATTTTATCATTCTATTTGATCTAAAATTAATGTTGGTGCAATACATTCAGCACCAATGGTTACAGCCTCTTGCATTCGTTGTAGTGCTTCATGATTTTCTGATTGATTACTGTGAAGCTCCGCAATTTGATCACCTTTTTTAACATATGAGCCGATCTTTTTATGAAGAATCACGCCAACCTCTGGCTGTATCTGATCTTGTAAACTGAGACGTCCTGCTCCTAAAATACGCGCTGCTTCGCCAACTTCATGTGCATCCCATCCCGTTACATAACCCGTTTTTTCAGCTATGATTGGAATTTGATATTGTGCTTTAGGGAATAAAGACAAATCATTTAAATAAGATTTATCTCCACCTTGGGCTACAATAAATTCAACAAATTTATTAAAAGCTTGGCCATTATTTAATTGTTCTAATAACAATTCTTTAGCTTTTGAAAAATCTTCTGTATAGCCATTTGCTAATAACATATTAGCACCTAAAACTAAACAAAGTTCTGTTAAATCTTCGGGCCCATTTCCTTGAAGTGTATGAATGGCTTCAATAATTTCCAAATTATTTCCAACTGCTTCGCCTAATGGTTGATCCATTGATGATAATATGGCCAATGTTCTTCTTCCAACTTGATTACCAATATTAACCATTGTTTCAGCCAAATGACGTGCTTCTTCAATATTTTTCATAAAAGCCCCGTCACCAACTTTAACATCGAGCACAATCGCATCAGCGCCTGAAGCAATTTTTTTACTCATGATAGAACTCGCAATCAATGGTATTGATTGAACAGTCCCTGTGACGTCTCTTAAGGCGTAAATTTTTTTATCTGCAGGTGTCAAATTTCCTGTTTGACCAATGACTGCAAGACTATTTTTATTGACGAGTGCTATAAATTCATCCACAGAAATATCTGTGCGAAAGCCTGGAATACTTTCTAGCTTATCAATCGTTCCACCTGTGTGTCCCAGCCCTCGACCACTCATTTTAGCCACTGGAACTCCTAAACTTGCAACAAGAGGTCCTAAAACAAGCGTTGTTGTATCTCCAACTCCTCCCGTCGAGTGTTTATCCACTTTTACACCATCAATTTGTGATAAATCTAAATGATCACCACTATTAACCATTGCCATGGTCAGATATTGAATTTCTTCATCCGTCATTCCCTGAAAATATATCGCCATTAATAAAGCACTCATTTGATAATCAGGTATATCTCCATTTACATATGCATCAACCAGCTCATCAATTTCTTGTTGCGATAAAGCGAGCTTTTGTTGCTTTTTTTCAATCAATTCTAAAATTTTCACTAACGCATCACTCCTCGATTACATGAAAACTGATGTGTCTCTCCATTCTCGTATCCTACGATAATTAAATCTGTTAGATCAAGGAACAATCCATGCTCGATAACCCCTACCATCCGATCAAGTTCTAATGCTAATTGGTGTGGAGCTTGAATGTTCTGTAAATGTAAATCTAAGATATAGTTACCAGAATCGGTAATAAATAATGAGTCATTATCTAATTTTCTAAATGTTGGATTTAATCCCATCTGATCAAGATTATCCAATAATCGTAAACTTCCAAATGGTACTATTTCAATTGGAAGTGGAAATGCACCTAATGTTTCGACAATTTTATCCGCTGTGACAATCCAGATACTCTTTTTTGCTGCCATCGCAACAATTTTTTCATAGAGTAACGCTCCGCCACCACCTTTAATTCCGTATCCATCTGCTGTTGTCTCATCGGCTCCATCAACTAACACATCAATGTGTTTCACCATATCAAGACTTACTACTTTTATTCCTAAAGATTCAGCTTGTTCTTTAGACCGTTTCGAGGTAGCTACTGTTTGAATATTTTTCAGATGACCGGTTCGAATTTGCCGTCCTAATTCATCAATAAAATAATAAGCTGTGGAACCTGTCCCTAAACCTACGGTCATTCCATCTTCTATATATTCAACGGCCTTGCGACCAGCAACCATTTTAGCTTGATTTATCATCTTTCTACCTCCATCATTAATCTCATCAGATGATGATAGCACTTTCACTATAAACACTATTATAGAGCATATTTATGAGAATTGCATCGTTTTTAGAGCAAAGTTTTGTTACAATGAAAACAATGATCAGATTGAAAGGAAGTTAATTATGACAAGCCACATATTAAACTGTCCCGTATGCCAAGAACCCATTAAAAAAGAAATGATTACTTATATTAATACACAGACTACACCTGAACTTGTTGATCAACTAATGGATAATCAATTATATCATTTTGAATGTCCAAATTGCGGTGCTATTAGACAAGTAGAAACCCAAATGATTTTTCATAATCCTGTGAAAAAGCTACTCATCATAAATCTAGCAAATCAACAGTATAGTGAAACTTTAGCCAATAATATCATAAATTTAGTACCTGACCATCTCGATTTATCAGATTATACTTTACGATTAGTACAAAACATCCCTGAATTAATTGAAAAAATTAATATTTCTCAATTTAATCAAGTAGACGATGCCACAATGGAAGTCATAAAGCTATTAACTGATGGTTTATTTATGAAACAGAAACCAGAGGCAAACATTATTCAACGCTTTTTTACATTGGTAAATGATCAACCAAAAATATATTATATTTTAGAATCAGAACAATTTTTTGTAGATTATCATGAAACACTTGCATCTTTCGCAAAAGAAAAACTTCAATCGCCAAATCAATTACCCTCTAAAGGTGAATTCTTACAAATCGATCAAAGATGGGCGATCGCAGCGCTAGAGAAAAATAAATAATAAAGAAAAACCACTGGATATCGTAAAAATATTCAGTGGTTTTTTCATCTTCAAGATATAATGCATCTCATATCATTTTAAAAACACTATTGACATTATATAATGCACATTATATAATCTAAAAAAACATCATTGGAGGTAAAGTGATGAAAAAAGTGTTTTTATTTAGCGAAGGAAATGCAACAATGAATGATTTATTAGGTGGTAAAGGTAGTAACTTAGCAGAAATGACTGCTTTGAATTTGCCTGTTCCTCAAGGTTTCACTATTTCAACACAAGCATGTCTTGAATATTTAGAGGACCAGACACTCTCGCAATCTTTAATCCATGAAATCACTCAGTCAATTCAATCTTTAGAAACGATTTGTAATAAAAATTTCAATGATCCTGAGAGACTTCTTTTAGTTTCAGTACGATCAGGAGCTAAAATTTCGATGCCTGGAATGATGGATACAATCTTAAATTTAGGACTCAATGATGAGAATGTTGTAAAATTTGCGCAAATCACCAATAATGAACGCTTTGCTTATGATTGTTACCGTCGTTTCATTCAAATGTTTGCTAATGTTGTCGATGGACTTGACATTCAATATTTTGAAGATTGTCTAGCACAATATAAAACTAAATTTCATTATCAAACGGATGCAGAGATTAGTGCGCATCATTTAAAACAAGTTGTTGCTGATTACAAAGAGATTTACTTAAAATGTCTCGGACGTTCATTCCCTCAAGATGTTTATCAGCAAATCTTCCAATCTGTAGAGGCCGTTTTTAAATCTTGGAATAATGAGCGCGCAGTAGCATATCGTCAAATGAACAATATTCCTCATGATTTAGGAACAGCTGTAACGATTCAAGAAATGGTCTTTGGTAATCAAGGGGAACAGTCTGGTACAGGTGTTCTATTTACCAGAAATCCTTCCAATGGTGTAAATGAACTCTATGGTGAATATCTCGTCAATGCTCAAGGTGAAGATGTCGTTGCAGGGATTCGAACACCGATGTCTATCCATCGTTTAGAGACACTTCAACCAGAAATTTATCAACAAATACTTGAGTTGACACAACAATTAGAAGACCATTACGAAGACATGCAAGATATAGAATTTACCGTTGAAGAAGGGAAATTATATCTACTTCAAACAAGAAAAGGAAAAAGAACTGGACATGCAGCAATAAAAATAGCTGTTGATATGGTAGAGGAAGGGAAATTAACGAAAGAACAAGCTTTATTGACAATCGATCCTACATCTCTTGATCAAATTCTTCACCCTACATTCGATAATCAAGCAGTAAATCAAGCGGTATTAGTCACAGATAGTGGATTACCTGCTAGTCCAGGCGCTGCTTCTGGTGCGATTGTATTTACAGCAGATGAAGCTAAGGAGCGCAGTGATGCAGGCGAAAAAATTATTTTAGTCCGACATGAAACATCACCTGAAGATATTATTGGAATGAGTGTGGCAGAAGCCATCGTGACTAGCCAGGGAGGTATGACATCCCATCCCGCAGTAGTTGCACGTGGTATGGGGAAAACATGTGTCGCAGGTTGTAATGAACTTGAGGTGAACGAAGAATCTAAAACTCTTATTTATTCGGATGGTATTTTACATGAAGGGGATATTATTTCCGTTGATGGTTCTACAGGAAAAATTTATCTCGGCGACCTTACGACTGTTGCTGCGACTGTTAATCAAGATTTTGATAAAATCATGAAGTGGTCTCAAGACATCGCACAATTAAAAGTTCGAATGAATGCTGAAACTAGCACTGATATTCAAGCAGGTTTGGATTTTGACGCAGTAGGCATTGGTCTTGTAAGAACTGAGCATATGTTCTTCCATGCAGATCGTATTAAAGAAATTCGACGTTTCTTATTGACCGATAATCCCAATGATCACAATGACTCTCTGACAAAAATTAGAGATTTTCAAATTAATGATTTCAAAGAAATTTTTCAATTAACGAAAGAAAAGCCAGTCGTTATCCGACTTCTTGATTTGCCACTGCATGAATTTTTGCCAACAACACAAAAAGAAATACATAATTTGGCTGAAAGTTTAAACATTCCTATCAATTCTTTGGAAGATCATATTGTTAATCTTAAAGAAGTGAATCCAATGATGGGTCATCGCGGCTGTCGTATGGGAGTGACTTATCCTGAACTTTATTTGATGCAAGTTGAAGCAATTATTCAAGCAGCGATTGAAACGCAAAATAATTTAGAAAATATTCAAATTAAACCAGAAATTATGATACCATTGATTAGTAACGAGCAAGAACTGATTTTCTTACGTAAGCAAATTAAGAATCATTTAGACAATCTATTGAATGAAGCGCAACAATCAATCGATTATACGATTGGCACGATGATTGAAACACCTAGAGCCTGTTTAATCGCAGACAAATTAGCTAAACATAGCGACTTCTTTAGTTTTGGAACAAATGATCTCACTCAATTGACATTTGGTTACTCTAGAGATGATGCTGGTAAATTTTTAAATTATTATTTACAAACTGGAATCTTAGCCAATGATCCCTTCCAAACAATAGACTCTGAAGCAATGATTCAATTAGTATCATTAGCTGTAGAAAAAGGCCGCGAATCTTCTTCAAAGCTTAAAATGGGTATTTGTGGTGAATTAGGAGGAGATCCTCATTCGATTGAACTCTTTCATCAAATCGGTCTAGATTATGTATCTTGCTCTCCATTCAGAGTGCCTATTGCGCATCTAGCTGCTGCACAAGCCGCCATTAAATCAAAATAATTTCGATTCTATACACATTTATAAAACAAAGGAGGACGCCATGAAGTTTTCACCAAGACAAGAGCAAATCATTCAAATCGTCAAAGAAAATGAACCTATTTCAGGGGACGATATTGCCAAAAAGATAGGTTTTACTAAATCCACTTTACGATCCGATTTTGCTATTTTAACGATGACTGGGATACTTGATGCGCGTCCTAAAGTTGGCTATATCTATTCAGGACTGACAACCACTTCACTCATTCAAGACTCTCTCAGTGAATATAAAGTATCAGATGTTATGTTACCACCTGCCTTAATATATCAAGACAAAACAATCGAGGAAGCTGTAACACAATTATTTATGTATGACATTGGTACTCTATTTGTAGTTAATGAGTCTGATCAATTAATTGGCATTGTCTCACGTAAGGATTTGCTCCGTTCTCTAATAGGTAATATGCATTCTCAAGCAGTCGCCCTAAGTATGACAAGAATGCCGAATATTGTTGTTACGAAACCAGATCATAGTATTTTAAAAGCTGCCTCTTTATTGAGCAAACATCAAGTTGATACTTTACCAGTTATTGATAAAAATGAGGACATCGTAGGAAAACTTGATTTGGCTACAATCAATGATCTCATAGTTGATATTAGTTTAGATAATGAATAGGAGGCACAGATGAGACCAATCGTATATATCATTTCTGATTCAGTCGGAGAAACTGCTCTCCAAGCTACCAATGCTGCTCTCGCTCAGTTCCCTGATATTGAGAACACACAAATGAAGCGCTTCCCTTTTGTAAATTCAAAGGAAGAAATACAAAATATTATGGAGCAAGCACAACGCGTAAATGCAATGGTGATCGCTACTCTCGTCAGTGATGATCTCCATCAATTCGCAGAAAATTTAGCAAGACAACAAGGATCAATTTATCATAATGTTATTCATTCATTGATTCAGCTTATTTCACAAGAAACAAAGCTGTCACCTATACAACAAGCAGGAACCTTACACCAACTTGATGACTATTATTTTAGTCGAATTCAAGCAATAGAATTTGCGGTCAAATATGACGATGGAAAAAGTCGTAGAGGGTACAAAGAAGCAGATATCATTCTTCTTGGAATATCCGGAACATCAAAAACACCATTAAGTATGTATTTAGCGAATCAATCTTTTAAAGTCGCTAATTTACCGCTATTTCCTGAATTACAAATCCCACAAGAAATTTATGATGCAGATCCAAATAAAGTATTTGGTCTCACAGCTTCCCCCCATTATATTCAAAATATTCGCAATACACGTGTTGAATTAATGGGAATGGCAAAGGAAAATCAATATTCTGACCTAAATCGTGTCCGCCAAGAAATCATCTTTGCGGAAGATTTATACCATGAATTAGGTATTTCAGTCATCAATATTGAGAATCGGTCCATTGAAGAATTAGCACAAACAATTGCTACACTCTATGAGAATTCTAAATTTCAGTAATCTTTAAAAAAAGCATCGAAGTAATGAACGATTGTCATTATTTCGATGCTTTTATTATTCATTATTTTTATTTTTATCTTCGACTTGATGCTTTTCTTTGATTAAATATAAGGGTCTTTGTTTACTTTCAATGAAAATCTTTCCTATATAGCGACCGACAATTCCTAAACATAACAATTGCAAGCCTCCCATACCAAGAATTAATACAGCTAAAGATGCCCATCCTGGAGTAGTAGGTCCATAAATCAATGTTTTCGCTATAATAAATACCCCATAAATGAGAGCGATCATAAAGCTAATAAAACCGATAATACTAGCAATATTCAGTGGCATCTCAGAAAAACTCATCAGCCCTTCTAATGCATAACTAAATAGACTTGTAAATGACCAAGAAGTTTCTCCCGCACTGCGCTCAATATTTGGATACTCAATATATGCTACATCAAATCCGACCCAACTAAATAAACCTTTTGAGAACCGATTTCTTTCAGGTAAACGAAGTATCGCATCAACCACTGCACGATTCATTAATCGGTAATCTCTGGCGCCTTCTTCAATGTAAATATCCGAAATATGATTATTAATTTTATAATACAGATTAGCAAAAAAAGAACGAATCGGCGGTTCTCCTTCACGGTCAACTCTTCGCGTAGCTGCCACATCATAATCTTCTTCCGTAATTAATCGATGCATTTCTATTAATAATTCAGGTGGATCTTGGAGGTCAGCATCAATTAAACCAACCCACTCACCTTCAGCATGTTCTAAGCCAGCAATAATGGCGGCTTCTTTGCCAAAATTTCGTGAAAAAGATAAATAATTAATACGATCAGGATATTTTTCTGCCAAAATATGAAATTGATCTAGCGTTCCATCTTTAGAACCATCATTAATTAATAGCAATTCAATAAATACTTCTGGCATTTTATTTTGTGTTTCTAGGACAGCTTCCATAAACAGACCTAGTGTTTCTTCTTCATTATAGCATGGGACAATTAATGTTATCGTATTTGACTTTATCATAATACCCTCTTTCCAATGATTAACGGCCTTCAATAAAAACTTTACGCGTAATAAAGTTAAACACCATAACCAAACCAGTCACTAATATCTTAGCGATATTAGGATGAATCATCAATAAATCTACTGTTATCTTCATCAAGATTGTCGTAAGCATCAGCCCTAAAATACTCAAGCCAACAAAAGTTAAAAACTCTTGCATTTTTTGATTATCTTGATAACGACTAGTAAAGACAAATCGCATACTTGCCCAATAATTAAATACTGTCGAAATAATAAAAGCTAAAATCGTTGCGACTAAATAATGAATCTTTAACCCATTAAAAAGTAAAGCGAAGACAAGATAATCGATGACAGTCGCTAATACTCCGACGAATGCAAAATTTAATATTTGACGAATTATTCGTTTCATCTGTCACCTCATTCATAAATTATAATAATATTGTACCATAGGATCTGCTTTTTTATGATTCTTCACTATAAATTCATATTAATCTCTTGGTTCAATCTTAATTTCTAAATACAAATCATTATAACGGATTAAGGTGGATTTACCTAAACTCTCATAAAACTCTAGATGTTTCATTACC
The DNA here is from genome assembly GCA_043424535.1 of Aerococcaceae bacterium. Taxonomy (GTDB): domain Bacteria; phylum Bacillota; class Bacilli; order Lactobacillales; family Aerococcaceae; genus DSM-111022. The sequence continues at coordinate 29,617 of JBHWOV010000064.1, read as the reverse complement.
GCTTCAGAAGGATAATTACTCGAATCATTTGCAATTTCTTCATCTATTAAATCGATTGCTTCTTCATTTGGGGTCGCATAACCAATATACTCCGCATTACGTGCAGCAATATCAGGACGTGATAAATAATCAATCAGTGCATGTGCACCTTCGATATTATCAGCACCCTTAGGTATAGATAAATTATCTGTCCAAATATTCGACCCTTGTTTTGGAACAATATACTCAAGATCTTCATTCATCTCCATCGCAACAACAGCTTCTCCGGAATAAGTGACTCCAATTAAGGCTTCTCCGTTCGTCAAATGCATCTTCATTTCATCTGTCACAAATCCTTTAATATTAGGCATTAATGCTTTCATTTTAGTAGCTGCTTCCATTAAATGCGATTCATTCTTATCATTTAGTGAATAACCCAATGATTGTAAACCAATACCAAGCACTTCACGGGCACCATCTATCATGAGTATTTCATTTCGATAGTCAGGATTCCACAATTCATCCCAACTATCAAAATTCACTTCTCCTAATTCTTTTGTATTGTAAACAATTCCTAATGTTCCCCAAAAATATGGAATCGAATAGAGATTGTCTGGATCGTAGGTTGTCCCCATAAATTGTGGAGAGATATGTTTTACATTTGGAAGTAAATGATGATTCAGTGGCAATAACAAATCTTCTTCGATCATCGACTCGACCATATATTCACTCGGAACAATCACATCATAAGACGTTCCACCTTGACGTACTTTTGTTAACATCGCTTCGTTAGAGTCAAATGTTTCATAGATTACTGAATAACCTGACTCTGTCTCAAAATCAGCTAGTATTTCAGGATCAATATAATCTCCCCAATTGTAAAAATGGATAATTTTATCGCCACTGGCTGTATTCGAAATCGTTAAATAATATTTTCCTATCATCAATAATCCAACCACGCTTAAAATGCCAATAAAAAAACGCTTCATCACAGCCATAGTTATACTCTCCTCTTCTTATCCTTTTGTTCCATCGATTGGATATAATAATATCCCAACACAAGAAGGAGTGAAATAATAAACATCAATGTACTAAGAGCATTAATTTCCAAGCTTATTCCGGTACGGGCACGAGAATAAACTTCTACTGCAATAGTCGAGAAACCATTCCCGGTAACAAAAAAAGTTACCGCAAAATCATCCAATGAAAATGTAAAAGCCATAAAAAATCCAGATATTATGCCCTTTGTCAGATTAGGTAAGAGAATATAACGCAAAATTTGCATTGAATTAGCTCCTAAATCTTGCGCAGCTGTGATCATATTTTGATTTATTTCTGCTAATTGAGGTAATACCATCAATACAACAATTGGAATGCTAAATGCTACATGCGCACTTAAAACACTCCAGAAGCCCAACGTTATAGGTAGTATCGTCGAAAACAATATTAAGAAACTTGCTCCAATCATTACATCCGGTGTAACCATCAACACATTATTCAAACTTAACAAAGTCTGTTTCATCCCATAGCCCTTTACATAGAAAATAAAGATTGCTCCAAAGGTCCCAATCACTGTCGCAATAGATGCTGATAATAAAGCTAATATAAAGGTATCGATAACAATTCGCATCAACCTTTGATCTTGAAATAAATGGATATAATGTTCCCATGTGAAACCTGTAAAGGTTGTCATATCGCCGCCTGCATTAAAAGAATAATATATCAAATAACCTATAGGGAAATACATTACAAAAAAAATAAACCACAAATATATCGAAGACCATTTAAATGTTCTATTCATGACTATTACCTCTTCGTTCACGTGTAACATACATAACTAACATCATACTTATCATTAATATCACACCGATGGTTGCTCCCATTCCCCAATTTTGAGTCACTAAGAAGTGCTGTTCTACAGCTGTACCTAAAGTAATCACTCGATTTCCGCCAATTAAGCGCGCAATCATAAATAAAGAAAGCGACGGTATAAACACTGTTTGAATACCACTTCTTACTCCAGGTAGAGACAATGGAAAAATGATTTGTCTAATCGTCTGCAAACTTGTAGCACCTAAATCTGTCGACGCTTCGATGAGATTTTGGGGTATTTCATCAATTGAATTAAAAATAGGCTGAATCATAAAAGGCAATTCAACATAGACAGCTACTAAAACAAATGACAGATTTGTAAATAATAATTGCGGTTCTTGAAAACCTAATTCATTTAACCAAGAAACAATCGGGCCTCTTTGACTTAAAATACCGATAAAAGCATATACTTTAAGCAATAAATTAATCCATGTCGGTAAAATAATGAACATACTCCATAATAATTTATATTTAGTTTGTGCAAGTAAATATGCAGTAGGATAAGCTAATAAAAGTGTTAAGATAGTAATGATTGTTGCTAAAATAAAGGAACTAATCGTCATCAGCAAATAATTTTTTGAGGTTAAAAAATTAAAATAATTGCTCAATGTCAATTGTCCATGGATATCAAATAATGACTGATAAATAAGCAAAGCAAAGGGTGCAAGGACGAAAAAAACAATCCACATAATATAAGGTATTGCTAAACGCTGATTTGCTGTATTTTTCATATTAGTTATCTCCCTCATCATACAATTCTAATCGCGCATCAAAGTCATCCTCTGACTCATTAAAGCGCATTACATGAATTTCTGATGGAGCAATTTCTAAGCCAATGAATGATCCTGGCTCAATTTTTTTGGTTGTATGAATCATCCATTCATTTTCCTCTTCATCATAAGCAATAATCTCATTAAAAACGCCTCTAAAAAGAGTGGTATCTACTTTTGCATTAATTTGCCCCAAATTAGGTTCAGTAATATTAATATCTTCGGGACGGACTACCACTTCGACAGCTTCCCCACTCGGAATACCGCCATCTTCACATTGGAAAATATGACCAACAAATTCAACTTGATAATCTGCAATCATTGTCGCCGGTATAATGTTACTTTCGCCAATGAAATCCGCAACATAATGATTAATTGGTTCATCATAAATATCTACTGGTGTACCAGACTGCACCACTTCTCCATTATTCAACACAAAAATCCAATCAGACATCGCTAGTGCTTCCTCTTGATCATGAGTTACAAAAATAAAAGTGATGCCTAAACGTTGCTGTAATTCTCTCAATTCATATTGCATATCTGTCCGTAACTTTAAATCAAGCGCAGAGAGCGGTTCATCTAATAACAAGACTTCTGGCTCATTTACTAATGCTCTAGCAATAGCGACTCTTTGTTTTTGACCACCTGACATATCCTGAATGCGACGTTTTTCAAATCCAGTTAACTGTACTAGTTTAAGTGCTTCGTCTACTTTTTGAGAGATTATTTGTTTATCTAAACCTTTTATAGTTAAACCAAAAGCAACATTTTCGAAGACATCCATATGTGGAAATAATGCATAATCTTGAAAAACAGTATTTACTTTTCGTTTACTAGCTGGAACTTCAGTCATCCGTTCATTATTGATGAAAATTTCTCCTGTAGTTGGTTCATTAAATCCAGCAATTAATCTTAAAATTGTTGTCTTGCCACACCCAGATGGTCCTAATAAAGTGTAGAATTTGCTTTTTCTAATTCCATATCTATTCTTTTAAGAACTTGTGTCTCTCCAAATGTCTGTGTGACACCTTCCAATTTAACACTATATTCCGTCATATTATCATCTCCTTATTGCTTTTTAATCAATATTTATCGCAAGGAAATTATACGTTAATATTTCGGTATTTGCTATTCTTTTTTAAATAATTAATCTTTTCTCTCTAAGCTGTTTGACATTTATACAATAAAAAAGAGAGTCTATAAGACTCTCTACTCTCTGCCGATAATTCGAACTTCAGGTTCTAATTTTACTTGATTCAAATCCCAAATTGTCTCCTGAATAAAACGAATCATTTTGATATAATCCGTGGCTGTTGCTTGATCCACATTAATAATAAAACCAGCATGTTTTTTTGATATTTCGGCACCACCAATGCGATACCCTTGTAGCCCTGCATCCTGAATCAATTTTCCAGTAAAATATCCTTCAGGACGTTTAAAAACACTTCCACAAGATGGATATTCTAAAGGTTGCTTACTTTCACGTAGTTCAGTTAAGCGATCCATCTCATTTTGAATGACATCTAACTCACCTTCTTGGAGCCATAAACGTGTTGTTAAAATAATATCATGATTATCTTGGAAGACACTGTGGCGATAAGAAAATTCACATTGATCAAGGGTATATGTTTTTAAGACACCTTCTCTAGATATCGTATCCACTTCTAATGGAATATCACATATCTCTCCTCCATAAGCTCCTGCATTCATGAAGATTGCACCGCCCATACTTCCAGGAATACCACATGCAAATTCAAGTCCCGTTAACTGATGATCTCTCGCTTGCTGTGTCACTTCAATCAACGTAGCTCCACTGTCTGCAGAGATACAATTATCTTGAACCGTGATATTATTCATTTCCGTTAGAATAATAACAATTCCCTTCATTCCACCATCACGAACGATTAAATTACTTAAATTTCCTAAAATCGTTAAGGGAGCATCATATTCTCGTGCCCAATTTACAATCGCTTTGACTTCTTCTACTGACTCAGGAAAAGCAATCACATCAGCCGGGCCACCAGTCTTAGTATAACTGTATTTTGATAGAGGCTCATCATATTTCAATGTTAAATTAGGGTATTTTTCTCTTAATAAATCGTAATTCATTTTCTACTTCCTTTAATACAGTTTAGATGATACTTTTTTCCATTAAAATAGCATCATAAGTACGTTGTTGATTTTTCAAATAATTCGCAAGGTGCCCTACTTCAGAAAAATTGTATTTTTTATACAAATTAATTGCACGTTTATTTTCTGACACAACTTCCAAAGTAATGACTTCAATTCCTGAATTTTCAGCAAAATCAATCAATATGTCTAATAATAAACTGCCGACACCTAATTCACAATAGTCTTCTAAAATTGCCACACCTAGAGTAGCACGGTGTTGCTGCCGAGGGTGTTGATTCCCCGCTAAAACTGCTATCCCTATGTATTGCCCGTTTAATTCCAAAACCAAATATAAACTATTCAAAGACTGGTCATATTGATTGATAAGCTGCCTTTGGCTCATTACGTCTTTAGGTCGATCAATCATGAGATAATCTGACTCTTCCTCGAGCTCCATCAATAAATAAATCAGTCCTCGACTATCGGAAGGTTCTGCTGTTCGAATAAGTAAATCAAGCTTACCATCTTCACATGGAATTTCAACTTCTATTACCAAATTCTTCTCTCTCCTTCCATGATTTAACTAGATTTTCAAGTTCTTTTTGATCATGTTGGTTTCCATTGGTAAATTCAATGTTCAATCGCCTATGATTAAAATCGTCACTTAGTTCAAAATAAATCGTGAGATATTTTTCAGGTAAATAATCTTCAATAAATTGGGCCCATTCTATTAAAGTAATGGCGTCAGCATGCATGAAAGCATCAATATCTACTGTATCAGCTCCACCCTCTTCGAGGCGATATGCATCAATATGAATAAACTCCCCTTCTTCAAGCGGATAATTTTTAACAATCGTATAAGTTGGACTTTTTATCGCTCTTTGAATACCTAACGCGCGACCTAATCCCTGGGTAAAAGTCGTCTTGCCACTTCCTAAGGGACCTTCTAATCGAATAACCTGTCCTTTATGTATATATTGGGCAAGTAAGGCAGCAAACAATTGCGTTTCCTGAGATGATTGTGTATATATTTCCATACTTCCCCTCCTTGATTTATTAATTTCATTATAGCGAAATCACTGCTAAATTAGTAATAATTACACTCAATGTTTTATGTTAGCATAAAATTATTAAGAGTGAAAGCTTATAATGCAGTAATTATTTGACATATTATCTGAAAATTGCTAATCTTAAGTAAAGGTTTACAAATAATAGGAGGTCAAATTATGAAAAAGTTCCTAAAAATTTTATCAACAGCTGCTTTAGCTTTTATTCTTGCAGCTTGTAATAATAATTCCACTGAAGAAGTTGAATCTACTTCAGAGTCAGTTGTCGAATCAACCGTAGAATCCGAACAAGAGAGTTCCGAAACTTCTTCTGAATCAGTAGAGTCAGAAGGTTCATCTGATCAAGCTGAAGAAACAAATGATGAAGATCCAAATGCTGAAGGTGTTACTTTTGAATTTTATGTTGATGGTTCTGAAGAACCTTATGAAACATTCGTCGTAGAAAATGCAGACGACATTAGCGTTCTAGAAGCAATGGAATCAATCGAAGGTCTTGACTTTAACTTTAATGAAGAAGAAGGCGTCATCGACCAAATTGGAGATTATACAAATGATTATACTACCGGACAAACATGGGCGTATCTATTAAATGGAGAATATGCTGAGTTCGGAGTTGTCTCTCAACATGTTGAAAATGGTGATACGATTGCTTGGTACTTCGGTACAGCGGATCAAATTCCAATGAATCTCGTTCCCGCTGAAGCAGGAGCAGTTGAATTAGATAATCCTGGTATGACAGAAGCGGCAGAAGATGTAGCTGAAGAAGCTTCTGATGCAGCAGCTGAGTAATCTATTAAAATTCTTAAGAGTGGTGAAATCTTCATCACTCTTTTTTATTCATATCAAATGAAAAATCCCTCTGTCTTTTGACAGAGGGATTTCTTATGATTTAATCCATCAATGACTGCACAGCAGTGATGATACTTAATTTATAAACATCTTCTTCATTACATCCACGGGATAAATCGGATATCGGTTTGTTCAATCCTTGTAAGATTGGACCAATTGCTTGGTATCCACCAAAACGTTGTGCAATCTTATATCCAATATTTCCTGATTGAATTTCTGGGAAGACAAAGACATTTGCTTGGCCAGCCACTTCAGATTCAGGTGCTTTCTTTTGAGCAACATCATATACATAAGCCGCGTCAAATTGCAATTCACCATCAATTGCTAAATTTGGTGCTTTTTCTTTTGCGATGCGTGTCGCTTCAACTACTTTATCAACTTCAGGAGAAGATGCTGAGCCTTTTGTTGAGAAGCTAAGCATTGCTACTTTTGGATCGATATCAAATAATTCAGCTGTCTTCGCACTCTCAACTGCAATGCCAGCTAGTGCTTCTGCATCTGGATTAATATTAATGGCACAGTCAGCAAAAATGAAGCGATTGCCATCTTCTTCACGTGGCAACATAATGAATGCTCCACTTGTCAATTTAGTTCCTGGGCGTGTTTTAATAATTTGCAATGCTGGACGAACAGTATCACTCGTTGAATAAACGGCACCACAAACTAAACCATCAGCATAACCTTGATATACAAGCATTGTGCCAAATGTCGCAGCATCTTTTAATGCTTCACGTGATTTCTCTTCGTCACTTTTTCCAGCACGACGTTCTACATGAGCTTCTACCATTTCGTCGATTTTTTCATAGTTCGCAGGATCAATGATTTCGATATCGCGTAAAGTCCAGTGATTTTCATCAGCGACTGCACCGATTTCATCTGGATTTCCTAAAAGAATTGGATTGACTAAATTATCAGCCTTCAAGCGCACTGCAGCTCCTAGCACTCGAATATCTGTTCCTTCTGGGAATACAATTCGAATTCCTTTTCCTGAAATTTTCTTGCCTAAATCCGTAAATAACGGCATAATAACCCCTCCATTTAATTGGTTTGATACATCTAATATAACACATTTCAGTTTTACTGTCTTTAAAGCAATATATTTTTATCAATTATTCAAAATAATTAAAGTAGTCATTTCTAAAAAGTACGAATATCATAATCCACAAATTTTACTACACGCACATTCTATATTTATATTATACTAAAGACTAACAATTATTTTAGAAGGAGCATACTATGAAACACGAAAAATCTTGTGGTGCTGTTGTTTATTATCTTAATGATTCAAAGGAGCCAGAATACTTATTAATTCAACATCAAAATGGTGGCCATTGGTCCTTTCCTAAAGGACATGTCGAAGAAAATGAGACAGAAATTGAAACAGCCTTGCGTGAAATAGACGAAGAAACAAATATGAAAGTAAAGATTGACGCTAATTTTAGAGAAGTCACAACATATTCACCAGCCGATGGCATTATAAAAGACGTTATTTATTTTGTCGCCGAAGCCGATGATCAACAAACAAAAAAACAAGACGCTGAAGTGGTTGAGACTCAGTGGTTAACCTATGAAAGTGCCAATGAAACACTCACTTATGCCTCAGACCAAGCAATTCTTCAAGTAGCTCACCAATTCATCAACAAATAACAAAAAATGACCTTGATTGCTTGTGCAATCAAGGTCACTTCTTTTTTTTAAAAGGCAGATAAAATATTTCGGATACCAAAAATAATAAAATAAATACCTGCTAAATATTCTACAGTAATATACGCTGCTAATGGATTAAACAATAGCAAGAATCCTAAAATTAGTCCTATTATACCAATAATAAGATTAAACCAAAACCAACCATTAAGACCTACTCTTCGCATTGCAGTAGCTTGCATTAAAAGATTAATCGCTTCTGAAATCATCATCATAGAGACAATAATTGGCACTGCCAATAGGCCTGCACGAATATTAAACAGTAATACTATACCAAAAATAATCGCCAGGACACCAAATAAAACAAGTGACCATGTACTTTGAGACGTTCTTTCATTAATACGTTGACAAAGCATTAATATGAATATTCCATTTAAAATCGCACCGAAAGCTAAAAAGTAAACAAATGCTTGGGTTGCTAAACCGATATTGTTAAATAGCATGAAAGCAATGATGAGTTGAATGACACCTAGTATAAAATACCACCAACTAAAACCTTGTTCATGTCTTTTCAAATTAATATCCTCCCTTCAGTGTTTTTATGAAATTCATTTTATCATAATACTTAAATCATGTGGTGAAAAAGACTCAGTCAAAGATGTTTGATAGTCGTTTTGGGGTCCGTTATAATAAAGTAAAAAAGAGCTTGGAGGAGATTTTATGCATATTTATTTTGCTGCACCATTATTTAGTGAAGCTGAGCTATTATATAATAAACACACTGTCGAAAAAATTCGCCAACAATTTCCAAATATAGAAGTTTTCCTTCCCCAAGAACAGACTGATATCAATGATAAAGAATCCTATGCAGATTCTAAAATGATAGCAAAACTAGACACAGAAGCACTATTAAAAAGTGATCTGCTAATTGCTGTTTTAGACGGTCTGTCTATTGATCCAGGAGTGGCTTCTGAAATCGGCATTGCCTATCAAGCGGGAGTACCAATAATAGGGCTTTATACCGATTCTCGTCAACAAGGAGCAACAAATCAACAAAAACTAGATGCATTACAAGAATTAGCAGAATCGCAATTTAGTTATATCAATCTTTACACAGTGGGATTAATTAAGCTTAATGGAGTCGTCATAGACTCGATTGATCAATTAATTGAAAGCATTAAACATTATCACAAATAAAAGGAGCTATCATGGAAAATAATCGTGTTGCCTTAATTGATATTGGCTCAAATACTATTCGACTCGTTCTATACACTATTGATGAATTATACAATTTTACAGAAACACATAATGTTAAAACCCCGGCTCGACTTTCTCAATATATTGAAAACATCGACGGAAAACCAGTCATGACTCAAGAAGGTATCGACATCTTAATTGAAGCATTACAAAGCTTTAAATCCATTGCAGACCAATTTAATATTCAATATATTTATCCAATGGCTACGGCAGCTGTTCGTCAGTCTTCCAATCAAGAGGACATTATCAAACAAGTCAAACAAGCGACTGATTTAACGATTCAAATTGTTTCTGAACAAGACGAAGCGGGATACGGGGCCTATGCTATTATTCATTCAACCACTATGGACAATACTGTATCTGTTGATATTGGTGGAGGAAGTTGTGAAGTAACTTTAATCATTGATAATGTCATTAAAGAATCCTACAGTTTTCCTTTTGGTGCAGTAAGCTTATCGAAAATGTTCTTCAATGGAAAAGCACATAATGACCCAGAAGCAATCGACGCAGTAAGACATTATGTTCGCCAGCAATTCAAAGCACATAATCGGCTTAAAAAAGCTAAATTACCCATTACAGCTATTGGCGGTTCAGCACGAAATGTCGCAAATGTTTATCAAAGACAAGTTCACTATCCAATGGCAGGCCTACATGGTTTCAATATGACAAGCGACTATATTGAACAAACTTTACAACTTTTTATCGATACAGACTATAAAGATATGAAAAATATCGATGGACTTAGTACTGATCGAATTGATTTGATTATTCCGGCGACAATTGTTTTTCAAGAATTAATGAAAACAATTAAAACGGATGCTTTTGTTATCTCTACACAGGGCTTACGAGAAGGAATCATTCTTAAACATATTAACGATCATTATAATTATCCTGTAGATAGTCATTTAATCCGAATTCGTTCAATTCGTCATTTAATTCAAGACCTGCCTGTAAACACTTATGGCATTCAAATTAATATTGATTTGGCGATTAAATTATATTCACAATTAACGGAATTAGGTGCGCTTGATTATTCTTATGAGATGCAAGAACTGATTGAATTTGCTGCTGCATTATATCGTTTTGGAGATTTTATAAGTGTCGACGCCGACTCCCAGCATACATTCTATATTTTATCGAATATGGACTTGCTTGGTTTTTCCCATAAAAGACGGCTTAAATTGGCTTTACTCGCAAGTTATCGTAACCGCTCATTATTTAGTCAATATCTCGAAGATTTTGACGATTGGTTAACTGAAGAAGAGACAATCATCTTAGAAAAATTAGGTGGTGTCTTAAAATTTACACAAGCCTTAAATGAATCGCGTACCGGTCCTATTCAAAAAATTGATTTAGAACAAAATGATAAAGATAATTATACGCTACATATTTATCACCATGCGTCTATTGTCGCTGAAAAACATAAAATAACTCGACATAAAAAACATTTAGAAAGAGCATTGGAAGGCAATGTAGACCTTCATTTCATCGATAAAAGCAACAATTAGAAGTTTTTCACTTATCATATTATCGAAATAATGATCTGAATATACCAAGAGAGGAAGCATGTCATGAATACCACTACCATTTCGACGCATGATTTTGATGATCCATCACTCTATTTTAATCGTGAATTAAGTTGGCTTGATTTTAATTATCGTGTTATCGATGAAGCTTATGATGAAAATAATCCCTTACTAGAACAATTGTCATTTTTAGCGATTGGTACATCAAACGCCGATGAATTTTTTATGGTCCGTGTGGCTGGTGTCATTGACCAATATTTGGGAGGCGTAGCTATCGCTGAAAATAAAACAAAATTATCCCCCAATGATCTTTTAAATGAAATCAGTGTGCTGCATCGGAGAAATACAGATTATCAATATCATCGTTATCAGACATTAATTAAAAGATTACAGCCTTTAGGCTACCAGATGAGCAAAATATCCGATTTAAGCAATGAAGATTTAGCGTTTGCTAGAAATTATTACCAGCAATTAATTTTACCTACCTTGACTCCCTTAGGAATTGATGCGTATCGCCCATTTCCGTTTCTTAAAAATAAGGCATTGAATATTTTTGTTCAATTATCCAAGGATGGAGAAGAATATACAGCAATTGTCCCAGTTCCAACATTATTAGATCGTTATGTCATGCTAGGTGATAATGATACTAGACACATTATTCTAATTGAAGATTTAATGATTCAAGAATTAGATAGTTTATTCCAAGGATATACTATTAAATATGCTTTCCCTTTCAGAATCACGCGAAGTGCTGATTTTGACATCAAAGAAGACAGTGCATCGGATTTAATTAATTTAATCGAAGATTATATCGAAAAAAGACGCACAGGTACAGCGGTTCGTCTAGAGATTGATACCCGTTTTATTCCCAATCATAATCAAAAATATTATCATTTTTTACAAGAATCATTAGAATTATCCGATCGTTCAATACATTTAATCGACGGCCCATTGGATTTAACCTTCTTGAATGACTTAAAAGATGAAATTAGTGAAGAATATCCTGAGCACGCATATTCCGATTTCAAGGCTTATCTGAATCCGCGATATACCGGTGAATCGCTATTTGACGCGATTAAAGAAAAGGATTTATTCTTTAATCATCCCTATGACTCTTTTCAGCCCATTGTTTCATTAATAGAGGAAGCTAGCAAAGATCCTCAAACGATTGCCATCAAGCAAACACTTTATCGTGTGTCAAAAAATTCTCCGATTATAGAAGCACTCAAAACTGCAGCAGAAAATGGCAAAGACGTCACTGTGCTCGTTGAATTAAAAGCTCGTTTTGATGAAGAAAATAATGTCTATTGGGCAAAGGAACTCGAAGAAGTCGGGTGCCAAGTACTTTATGGTGTGCGCGAATTAAAAACACATAGTAAAATCACCATGATTGTCCGACGAGAACATGATAAAATCCAACATTATGTCCATCTAGGTACTGGTAATTATAATGATAAAACAGCTCGCCTATATACCGATATGGGCATTATGACGGCCAATCCAGAAATGGGAGAAGATGCAGCAAAATTCTTTAACTATATCAGTGGATTCAGTGATACTCCATCTTACACTCATTTACATGTTGCACCTTTTGCTATCCGTGACTCACTCGCTGATTATATCGATGAAGAGATTGTTCATCAAAAGAAATATGGCGACGGACATATTATTGCTAAAATGAATTCCTTAACGGACAAGAAGCTTATTCAAAAATTATATGAGGCTAGTCAAGCAGGTGTTAAAATCGATTTAATCGTCCGAGGCATATGTTGTCTAAAACCTGGTGTTCCTGGACTTTCCGAGAATATTCATGTTCGAAGTATTGTTGGTCGTTTCTTGGAGCATAGCCGAATCTATGCTTTTAATAATCATGGTGCACGAAGAATTTTTCTATCTTCTGCTGATATGATGACTCGAAATATGATTAAACGCGTAGAAATTGAGTTTCCAATCTTAGATAAAGTTATCGAAGCACGTATTCTTCATGTATTAGATTTACAATTAAACGATACGTTGAAAGCTCGAATTTTACAATCAAATGGCGAATATGTTCGACCAAATATTGAAGAAACAGGCCCATTGAATGCTCAAGAACAACAAATGATTGAAGCTAATCAAAGACGGGCTCGTTTATTGGAAAGTGATGTTAAACAAAAAGAAAAGCCATCTTGGATAAATCGCATTTGGCGACGCATTATTTCATAATATAATAGCATACCTAATCTCCAAGTATTATTTTAATATTTGGAGTTTTTTATTTTGAACAATTTGTCTCTATCTCAATAGAATCAGTCCTTTGTCTTAGGATATTGTCGTTAGAATGTTGTATAATATACATATATAAGGGGGGGATTCTATGACCACATGGTGGAATGACTTGAAGCGTATTTTTCAATGGGGAATGTATGCTATCGGTATTATTCTAGCTATTTTCATTATTAATCAGTTTATATTGCTCTATCAGTTATTGCATAACATCCATCCGTATCTTGCAATCGGTATAGTTTCTCTATTAATCATTGCGTTCATTATGATGATTTATAAAATATATCAACAATTCAAAGCTGCACCAGATGTTCTGACATTAGATGATGATGCAAGCGAAGAAGATATTTTAGCATATCAAAAACAAGTGTATAGCCAACTTAAGAAGAATGCTCATTTACAAGATCTTGAATGGGATGATGAAGGTAACATAACAGAACAAATTGACCAAGGTCTACAACATTTACAAACACTCACTAATCCTATTATTCAAGAAAATGCAAATGCAATCTTCTTAACCACTGCCATTTCTCAAAATGGATCATTAGATAGTTTGGTCGTTTTGTATACTCTTTTAAGAATGGTATGGCAAATCGCAAGAATTTATGGCACTCGACCTAGTTTACAGAGTCTATTTAAATTATATCTACAAGTTGCCAGTGTCATTTTAATGGCTCGCGCAATTGAAGATATTGATTTGATCGAATATCAAATAGAACCGATTATCACTTCCGTCTTAGGTGAAAGTGTTGTGTCAGCTGTTCCTGGAATGATACCCATTGCTAATTTAGTCGTTTCTTCGATATTAGAAGGTGCTGTGAACTCATTCTTGACCTTAAGAGTGGGGATCATTACTCAAGACTTCTTAACCAGCCAAACACCTGTTAATAAAAACGATGTCCGCCACGATGCAACCATTCGGGCATTACCTAAATTAAAACTTGTTGTCAAAGATAATGCAGGACATATTGTAAAAACAATCGGTCGTGCTGCTAAAAATGTCGGTAAAAACACTGCAAAACGTTGGTTCAATCTTGTATAATGTAGATTAAAAGGAAGCGTGGATTATGGAAAAAGCATTAATTGTTATCGATTACTCAAATGATTTCGTTGCTACAGACGGAGCACTCACTGCTGGTGAACCAGCACAAGCTTTAGATCCCTATATTTCAGAGTTGATTGAAGACTTTATCGATCAAAATGAATATGTGGTCATTGCCAATGATTTACATGTTTTAAACGATCCTTATCATCCAGAAACTAAATTATTTCCACCACATAATTTAAAAGAATCAGATGGGCGCCATTTCTATGGAAAAACCGGCCAAGCTGTTCAAAAATACTTAGATCATGATAATCTTTTTTATACCGATAAACGGCGTTATTCCGCCTTTACTGGTACAGAACTTGATTTACGTTTAAGAGAAAGAGATATCAAAGAAGTTTGGTTAGTAGGTGTCGTCACTGATATTTGTATTTTACATACAGCAGTTAGTGCATACAATTTAGGATACAAAATTGTTATACCTGAAGCAGGAGTTGCTAGTTTTAATGATGTAGGACATGAATGGGCCCTATCTCATTTTGAAGACACTTTGGGAGCAAAAGTTATTCGTAAATAATGAAAATACCGATTACATGTAGATCATGTAATCGGTATTTTTGATATCTTATCCTAATTCTAAAATTGTACCTGTATTAAGATAAACAACACGCTCACAAATATTCTTAGTATAATCGCCCATTCGCTCGAGGCTATCCGCTATCTGAATATAAGCAATCGCAATGGCTACAGAATCATTACTTTCTTCAAGTGATTTAGATGCACTTCTCAATACATCACGATACAATGCATTGACTTTTTTATCGCGACTAGCAATTTCCCGTGCTGCATCAGAATCACGCCTTGCAACAGCGTCTAAAGCATCTGTAATCATGCCACTAATAATTTCAGCCATTTCATTAATAATAGCTTCTATTTCTTCATTCGATGCATGACTATCATCACGATCAATCGTCTCACGCGCAATAGATACTGCATGATCAGCGATTCTTTCGATATCCGTACTTGCCTGTAATACTGTAAACACCTTACGTAAATCTCTTGCCACTGGTTGTTGGAGAACAATCACACGATAAGCAGCTTGTTCAATATCAATTGTTGCGGCATTGATTCTTAAATCGTCACTAAATAATTCATGAGCTAATTCGCGATCTCTTGTATTAAATGCTTTTATTGCTTTATGCAATGATTCATTTGCAGCATTACCAAGTCTTGTAAGATCGACAAATAATTGTTGTAACTCTTCTTCAAAAACTGTTCTCAAATCATTACCTCCTCAGGTAGAGATTAACCAAATCGTCCAGATACATAATCCATAGTTTGTTGATTTTTTGGATTAGAGAAAATTGCTTCCGTTTCATCAAATTCTATCACTTCACCATTTAAGAAAAATGCTGTTTTATCTGATATACGTGCAGCTTGTTGCATATTATGAGTAACGATAATAACCGTATATTTTTCTTTGAGTTCGTGAATAAGTTCTTCAATTTTGTTAGTAGAAATTGGGTCTAATGCAGATGTCGGCTCATCCATCAGTAATACTTCTGGATCGTTTGCTATCGCACGAGCAATACATATACGTTGTTGTTGGCCACCAGATAAAGATGTTGCTTTTTGATCTAATTTATCTTTTACTTCATCCCAAATAGCTGCACCACGTAAACTTTCTTCTACGATTTGATCGAGCTGACTCGAGTCAGTAATCCCATGCGTTCTAGGACCATAAGCAATATTATCATAGATTGATTTCGGAAATGGGTTAGGGTGTTGAAATACCATTCCGACACGTTTTCTTAAGATATTAACATCATAATCTTTTTGGAAAATATCTTCTCCATCTAATTCCACTAATCCATCAACACGTGCATAACTAACTAAATCTTGCATCCGGTTTAAAATTTTAAGAAAAGTTGACTTTCCACAACCAGATGGGCCAATAAATGCGGTAACAAGATTTTCTTCAATTTCCATGTTAATATTTTTCAGTGCTTGAAAATCACCATAATAGAAATCTAGATCTTTAATATTAAATTTAATAGGTTGTGTAGTCATTATTTTCCTCCTGATCCTAATTTATTACTTAGGAAAGTTGATAGTGCATTGATGATTAGAACAATAACAATTAAGACAGTTGCAGTAGCATAAGATTCTTCAACATGGAACCCTTCTTGAGATAACATATACATGTGAACAGCTAAAGTTCGCCCAGATGAACTTAGGCCACTTAACATCTGAGCTGATGATCCCAGTGTATAAATCAAAGCGGCAGATTCACCAACGATTCGCCCAATGGCTAGAATAATTCCTGAAAGAATACCTGGCATGGCAACCGGCAAAACGACTGTAAAAATCGTTCTTAATTTTCCTGCTCCTAGAGCTAAGCTACCCATTCTTAAAGAATCATCAACGGATCTTAATCCTTCTTCAGTTGACGAAATAATGATAGGTAAAATCATTATTGTAATTGTCAAAATACCGGCCCAATGTGAATATCCCATTCCCAATTCAATAACGAATAATAGCATTCCGAACAAACCATAAACAATTGATGGAACTGCTGCTAGCGTATCCGTTGCTAAACGAATAACAGATAAAAATTTATTTGATTGATTAGCGTACTCTACGAGATAGAATCCTGTAAATACACCGATAGGAACCGCAAAAAGAAGCGACACACCAACAATAACTAATGTAGATATAATGGCTGGCATCATTGAAACATTCGATGTAGTATATCGCCAAGAAAACATATCAAAATTCAATGCAGGTATACCTCGAGCTAATATAAATAATACAATAAATATCAGCATCGATAAGGTAAATAATCCGGCTGCCCAAACGATAAATTTAATCCAATTAAACTTCGATTGCATTAGCGTTTATCTCCTTTCGATTTAATCACCATAAAGATAGAATTTAATATAATAATAAAGATAAAGAGAACGACTGCTGTTGCGATTAAAGCCTCACGATGACGACCGGAAGCATAACCCATCTCTAATACAATATTCGTTGTTAATGTACGTACACCATCGGTTAAACTCGTTGGTATGACTGGTTGATTTCCTGTTACAAGAATAACAGCCATCGTCTCTCCAATGGCACGTCCAATCCCTAGAATTATCCCAGAGAAAATACCAGATTTAGCTGCCGGAACAACGACATTCATTACAGAACGCTCATGAGTCGCTCCAAGGCCAATACTTGCTTGATAATAAGATGACGGCACTGCTCTTAATGCTGACTCTGATAAACCGATAATCGTTGGTAAAATCATAATCGCTAGTAATACAGACGCTGTGATAATATTCATTCCTGTTCCACCAAACAATTCACGAGACAAAGGAACGAATACTTGTAATGCGAAGAACCCATATACAATTGATGGGATCGCCGCCATCAAATTAATGGCAGGTTTTGCAAAACGATATAATTTTGGCGGACAAAAGAACGCCATGAAAATCGAAGTTAACACGCCTATTGGGACCCCTATCAAAATAGCTCCCAATGTCACTACTAAGGATCCTACAATCATCGGTAAAATACCGAATTGTGGATTTGATGCGGTTGGTCTCCAAGTTGTACCGAAAACAAAATTTCCAATACCTTCTTCTATAATAAAAGGTAACCCGCCCCTAAAAATGAAAAAGAAAATTAAAATAATCGAAATAATCGAAATTGATGCACAAAATATGAAGACATATCGCATTATCGATTCCATATGATTCTTTTGCATAATTACTCTCCTATACTAATCAAAATAAATTTATAATAACCATATCCATTGTACTCGTCGATTGTAAATTTTGTGTAAATTTTATGTTAAGATGACTTTTTCAATGTAAAGGTTGATTTACTAATATAAAAAATCAAACTTTACAAATGAAAAGTTTAGATGAAAGTGTCTGTTTTCATTTTTTTCAAAATCTATCCCTATAAAACAGCATATTTGTTTTATAGGGATAGCTATTTTCGAAATCGACAAAAATAAAAAATATTTTCATCCATTCTGCTTTATAAGTTGTTGTGAATAAGGTAAAAACACACTAAAAGTAGAACCCATTCCAAGTTTACTTTCTACTTTAATGTCTCCTCCAAATATACGAACAAGATTACGAACAATCGATAAACCTAAGCCTGTTCCACCAGAATTTCGACTCCGTCCTTTGTCTACGCGATAAAAACGTTCAAAAATTCTCTTTTGCTCATCTTCAGGAATTCCCACACCATTGTCAGAAACTTCTAACATTACACCTGAATCTTTACCATAAGCTCGAATAATGACATCACTATCTTCGCCCGAATAATTAATGGCATTATCAACCAAATTAGTCAATATTTGTTCCACACGATGTTGATTGCCTTCAATAATTAACGGGAGTGTATGATCTATCTCCGGAATCAATTGAATTTTTTTAGAAGTTGCTTTTTTATCTAATGATATTAAAATACTATTAATCGCGTCTTCAACATTAAAGAATGTTTCGCCAATTGAATCTTTATTTTTCTCAATACGTGATAATTCTAAAATATCATTGATAATATTTTCTAAGCGATTACTTTCTTTTAAAATAATCTGAATGAACTCTTTAGCAATTTTCTCATCTTCGAGTGCGCCATCATTCAATGTCTCAGCAAAACCTTTTATAGCAGTTACTGGCGTTCTTAATTCATGACTAGCATTGGTAACAAATTCTGACCGAATCTTCTCTAGTTGCTGTATTCGAGATATGTCATACAATAATACTAAAATAGCTCCCTTAGCTTCCTCAGTCTCCTTATAAGGAATGATATTCACATCAACATAACGTGATGCAGGAAGATATAATTCAATTTCTTCGGTTAAACTTGTTTGAGTATCAATGACTGTTTCAATCATATCCACTAATTGTGTACTTCTAACGACTTCTGCATAAGATCTCCCATAAGATTCAGTTGTCAGTCCTAATATTTCCGTCGCTTCAGGATTAAACAATTCAATTTCACCAGTTGAATCAATCAAAATAACACCTAAATTTAAGTGATCTAACAAAATAGTCAATCTTTGTTGACTATTTACTAAATCTGCATAGCGGTGGGTAATTCGGTGCTCTAGATTTGCTACTGTTTCTCCTAAACTATCTAATTCTTTGAAATGACTTCCTATATATTCAAATTGATTACTATTTAAATCATCCATTGTCAGCAATGCTTGATTCATTGCTTCAAGTGGACGAGCAATCATTGCTATAATACTTCGATAAGTTCCAAATATTAGGCATGTTAGAACGATTAAAAAGAAAACAAACAACCATCTAAAAAGTACGGCATAGGAGTGAAAATAAGTTTTAGGGAGCCAAATGATCAACCGATGATTGTTTTTAAATTTCGGTGATTGACTATACACCCAATATCCTTCAAATGTTTCACCCGTTTGTATTGGATTATTCTCATCGAGATTTTGTTGATTCAAAGAGCGATTATAAATATTTAATAGTGACTTATCTCCATAAGTTACATCACTCGTTTGATAGTTTTCTTGAATCAATAGATACTTCGTTGCTTCAGGTAATCGGCGTAATTCATCTTGAAGTACCGTATTTTGCTGATTTATCGCGATATTTGTTTCTATTTGATTCATCATATCGCTCATATATCCCGTAATAAGATAATTTCGTGAAAATACTAATGCAACAATTAACAAAAAAATTGCTAAACTATACAGAATAATAATGCGAATATAATGCCGTTGATGATTTTCCTTTTGTCTGAAAATCATTCGTTAGGAACCTCAAAGCGATAGCCAAATCCTCGTTGAGTAATAATATATTTAGGATTTTTAGTATCTTCTTCTATCTTCTCCCGTAAGTGGCTAATATGAACATCAACGATTCGTGTTTCTCCGACATAATCAAAATTCCAAATATTATCAAGCAACTGTTCTCTACTTAAGACTCTTCCTTTACGTAAAGCCATATAGACCAACAATTCAAATTCTTTAGGTGTAATATCGATCGGTTCACCCCGTACTTCCACTTCATAACGATCCCGATAAATATGAATCTCTCCTAAACGAATGATTGACTCATTTTCCATTTCTGCCGCATCATCTAAATCATTTTGTTGCGAGAGTTCTTCCAATTCGATATCTGTTGCTTCCTTATGCATAGCAAGCGTTCTTGTTTCATCATCAATTTTACGAGCTTCAGTTCTTCTCAGGATTGCTTTCATGCGAGCGATCACTTCTCGTGGACTAAAAGGTTTAGTCATATAGTCATCCGCACCAAACTCCAAGCCAAGTATTTTATCATATTCCTGATCTTTGGCCGTTAGTAAAATAATAGGTGTGTCAATTCCTTGCTGTCGGACTCGTCGACACACATCCATCCCATCCATGCCTGGTAACATCACATCTAAAATAATAAAATCATATGAATTATCTTTAATCATTTGAAACGCATCGTCGCCTCGTTCAGCTTTGTGTACCTGATAGCCAGCTTGAGCCAAATTGTATTCTAATAAAGTCAAGATAGCTTGCTCATCATCTACAATCAATATCTCATTCAAGTTATTTCTCCATCCTTTTTTACAGTGACGCGCCACTTTATTACCTTTCATTATAGCATGTAAAACCTAAAACTAAAATCTATTATAGTGTTCATTTCCATACGTTTTAATATTGTTATAAAACAAAAAACGTGAACAAATGTCCACGTTTTTTCTACTAATTATATTACAAGATGTTTCTTAGATGAACGATTTGCACCAATCATTCCTAGGACGATACCTAATATTAATAATCCAATACCAATATAAATAATGGTTGGATAAACAGGAGCAAATTTAAGAATACTCATACCAAAAATTTGAACCGTAGCCGATTGTAAACTTTGATAAAGAACGAAAACAAAGAATGTAGCAAGTGCTGCACCAATTATGCCAATAAAAGCTCCTTCAAATATAAGCGGCGCTTTAATATAAGAGTTTTTTGCCCCAACTAAACGCATAATTTCTATCTCCGTAGATCTCGCATCAATTGTTAGGCGGATAGTGTTAGATATTAAGAGAATCGCAATAACAACCAAAACAGCAGCAATTGCTGCTACAATAGCTCGAGCTATATTCAAAACACGAACTAAATCCACAGCTGTCTCTTCGCCATAATTTGCATCAATCACAAAAGGCAATTCTCGAATTTGTTGAGCAACATTTTCTAAATGCTCAGGATCAGTGACACTTACGACAAATACATTATAAAAAGGGTTATTGTCTCCTTCAAATAATTCAAATTCTTCGCCATATTGATCAACCAATAATTGATATTCTTCTTCTTTTGATGAATAGTCTACTTGTTCTACTTGATCAATCTGTTTAATTTGCTCTTCTAATCTTTCTTCATCAGATGCATCAGCCGCTATGTCGATATGGGTTCGTATTTTGACCCCTTCTTCAATGTCTGTAGCGATATTATCAACATTCATCATTAGGAAGACCAAACCACCTACCATTGTTAAAGTTAAAGTCATGGTTAAGACTGAAGCGATGGTCATCCAAGCATTACGGAATAAATTTAAAAATCCATTACGCAAGTGACGCCACATTGTACGAATTGCTCTCATGCTTCATAATCCCCCTTATATGTATCACTGATGACGCGACCTTCTTCTAAACGAATCACACGATGTTTGAATTCATCCACTAATTGATTATTATGCGTTCCCATGATTACAGTTGTCCCACTTTGATTAATCATTTCAAGTATTTGGAAAATTTCACGGGCGGTCTCAGGGTCTAAGTTACCTGTTGGCTCATCCGCAATTAAAATCGCAGGACGATTGACAATTGCTCTAGCTATAGCCACACGTTGCTGTTCTCCACCGGATAAACTTCGAGGATATTGGTCCGCTTTAGAAGATAGTCCAACCATTCCCAATACTTTATTAACTCTTTCTTTGATCTCTTTATTAGGTTGTCCAGTGACCTCTAACGCGAAAGCAACATTTTCATAAACTGTTAAATTCGGCAATAATTTGAAATCTTGAAAGACAACACCAACATATCGTCGTAAATATGGTACTTCTTTATCTTTTATTGTTTCTATTTGATATT
This sequence comes from Aerococcaceae bacterium, assembly GCA_043424535.1. Taxonomy (GTDB): domain Bacteria; phylum Bacillota; class Bacilli; order Lactobacillales; family Aerococcaceae; genus DSM-111022. Next base: position 7,125 of record JBHWOV010000064.1, on the reverse strand, counting down.
TTCCAACTTGTATATGTCCTTTAGATATTCTTTCTTCACGATTCAACAGTTTCATTAATGTCGATTTTCCTGAACCGCTCGGGCCAATAATATAAACATATTCTCCTTGTTCGATTCGTAAGCTTGTATTATTTACCGCTATAATTCCATTAGGATATTTTTTTGTCACACGATCTAAGACTATCATCTCAATACCTCCATATTAATCTTTTGAGATTTTCCACTGTAAATAAGCATCTATGAATGGATCCAAATCGCCGTCAACAACTGCTTGAGCATTTCCAGTTTCATAATCGGTACGATGATCCTTAACCATAGAATAAGGATGGAAAACATAAGATCGAATCTGTGATCCCCAAGCAATTTCTTTCTGTTCGCCACGAAGCGCTGCTAGCTCTTGTTCTTTTTCTTCTTGTTCACGCTGATAAAGTTTCGCTTTTAATAAATTCATTGCTTGTTCACGGTTTTGTAATTGCGATCGTTGCGCTTGACTTTGAACAACAATCCCTGTTGGAGCATGAGTAATGCGGACTGCAGAATCTGTTTTATTAACGTGTTGACCGCCCGCCCCACTTGCACGGTAAGTATCGATCCGTAAATCTTCTTCATTTATCTCAATGTCAATCGAATCATCTAAGACAGGAGTCACTTCTACTGACGCAAAAGATGTATGGCGACGACTGTTTGAGTCAAATGGCGAAATGCGTACTAAACGATGAACGCCTTTTTCTGATTGCAAAAGTCCATACGCTTTAGGTCCCTTAATTTCTAGGGTGACACTTTTTATCCCAGCTTCATCACCTGCTTGATAATCAATCATTTCCACTTTAAATTGATGTTGATCTGCGAAGCGCTGATACATTCTCAATAAAATACTTCCCCAATCTTGAGATTCCGTTCCACCTGCTCCAGGATGTATCTCTAAGATCGCATCATTATCATCGTGTTCACCTGACAATAAGAGAAGCATTTCATACTCATTTAATTCTTTACTTAATTGTTCCACGATAGCAATTGCTTCATCAAACAATTCTCTATCTTCTGTTTGACTGTATAATTCAATAGCCATTTCTAATTCTTCAACTAATTCATTTAACCGATTAATCGCTTCATAAGTTGATTTCGACTCATTCAATTCTGATATAATTTTTTGTGCTTTTTTATTATCATCCCAGAAATCAGGTGCTAGCATTTGGTTTTCATAGTCTGCAATATCAGCTTCTAATAATTCTAAGTCAAAGAGACCCCCTTATATTGGTTAGTCTTTGTTGTGCCTCAGTTAAAAATTGTTTTATTTCATATAATTCCATATCTTTCATCCTTTAAATTTTAAAGAAGAAAACCGACAACGATTGCTGTCGGAATATTCTTCATTTATTATGCTTTATTTACTTGTTCTCTTTTTACGTTCTGATGAATTTGGGCTTTCATTAGATAACGTGTAATATCATGCTCGATTTCAGCAATCATATCTTGGAAACGATCGTATCCTTCTGTTTGATATTCTGTTAATGGATTCGTTTGAGCATAAGCACGTAAACCGACACTTTGTCTCAGATTATCCATCATATCAATATGATCTGTCCATTTACTATCAACAACACGTAAAATAATTACTTTTTCAAATTCGTTGAGTTGATCTTCTGTTAAATGTTCAGTCTTCTCATCATAGGCACGTTCAGCCAAGTTATAAAGATATTCATTTAGTTCTTTGCGATTTTTGCCTTCTAGATCTGAAATTGATATTTGATCAGGATGTACTAAAGCATTGCCTGCAAAATCTAACAGACTCTCTAAATTCCAATCTTTCTTATCGCCTTCTGTAGCATATTGAACTTGTCTTTCAATTGTACGACGCATCATCGCTTTAACATAAGGTGTTAAAGGTTCTTCTTGTTGAATCACTTGGAGTCTTTGGTCATAAATAACTTCACGCTGTTCACGCATGACTTCATCATATTCTAAAACATTTTTACGAGTGTCATAGTTATTACCTTCCACTCGTCTTTGAGCAGATTCTACTTGACGGGTTAGCATTCTATTTTGAATTGCTAAATCGTCTTCTGAATCGCTAAGCTGTTCCCATAGACCTTGAATACGTTCAGAACCAAAACGACGCATTAAATCATCCTCTAAGGACAGATAAAATTGCGACGCACCTGGATCTCCTTGTCTTCCTGATCGTCCTCTTAATTGATCATCAATACGACGGGATTCGTGACGCTCGGTCCCCATTACGAAGAGTCCACCTAATTCTTTCACACCACTACCTAATTTAATATCCGTTCCACGTCCAGCCATATTTGTAGCAATCGTGACTGCTCCTTTTTGGCCTGCTGACATAATGATTTCAGCTTCTTTAAAGTGATTTTTTGCATTGAGCACTTCATGCGGAATACCAGCTTGCGTTAAATGACGGGACAAATATTCTGAAGTTTCTACTGCTACGGTCCCGACTAAGACTGGTTGTCCTTTTTCATGCAATTCTTTAATTTTATTCACGACCGCTTTAAATTTTGTCTTTAAGTTTGGATAAAGTAAGTCTGCAGAGTCAATACGCTGAATTGGTCGGTTTGTAGGAATCTGAACAACATCCATATTATATATTTCACGAAATTCTTCTTCTTCTGTTTTAGCCGTTCCAGTCATCCCTGCTAATTTTTCATACATTCTAAAATAATTCTGGAAAGTAATCGTAGCCATTGTTTTCGATTCATTCTCAATTTCTACATTTTCTTTAGCTTCAATCGCTTGATGTAGACCATCAGAGTAACGGCGGCCTTCCATTATACGACCGGTAAATCCATCGACAATTTTCACGGCACCGTCATCGACAACATAATCGATGTCTTTAATCATAATATAATTAGCTCGCAATGCTTGATCGATATGGTGCACTAATGCATTATTTTCGATATCATATAAATTATCTAATCTGAAAACGCGTTCTGCCTTATCGACACCTTCGTCAGTTAAGGCGATGGTTTTAGAAGATAATTCTATTGTATAGTCTTCATCCTCGGTTAATCCTTTAACAAAATAGTCTGCTCGAGTATAGAGAGCCGTTGATTTTCCAGCTTGACCAGAAATAATCAAAGGTGTACGCGCCTCGTCGATTAAAATAGAGTCAACCTCATCGACGATCGCATAATAAAGTGGGCGCTGAACCATCTGTCTTTCATAAACCACCATATTATCACGTAAATAATCAAAGCCTAATTCATTATTAGTACTATAAGTAATATCACATTGATAAGCTTCACGTTTTTGTTGTGAATTTAAACTGTTCAAATTAAGTCCTACCGTTAATCCTAAGAAACGAAATACTGCTCCCATTTCTTGTGAGTCACGTGTAGCCAAATAATCGTTAACTGTGACAACATGGACACCTTTACCTGCTAATGCATTCAGGTAAACAGGCATCGTCTCTGTTAATGTTTTTCCTTCACCTGTCTTCATTTCGGCAATATTTCCTTCATGTAGAATAATTGCCCCTTGAATTTGAACTTTGTAAGGGAATAGTCCCAGGACACGTCGTGCTGCTTCACGCACAACAGCAAATGCTTCAGGTAATAATTTATCTAATGATTCTCCATCAGCATGACGTTGTTTGAATTCAACCGTCATCGCAGCTAATTCATCATCCGTCATCTCGCGATATGTTGGTTCCATCTCAATTATTTGATCAGCAATTCGTCCAGTACGACGTAAAGTTGCTTTATCATTTTCAATTAAATTTTTAATAAAGTTTGCCATTCAGCTACTCCTTTTATTTCATGCATTGTTATCAGATAATCTTTTATTCTCAACTATCCGCATTATATATACTGTTTTAGTGTAACATGTTATTCTTTTAATTTGAATAACTTTTTCGCTTCTAATCATTATCAATCATAAGTTTGAAATGTTAATGAATATAGTGTTAAAATAAGATCTAATTTAGCGTATATAGCTTATTATATCAAAAAACTGCGATATATGCTTCTTTCATAACTATATATAAGTGTTTTATAAGAAAAAAGTTATACCCTTGACTCATAAATTGTGTGTTATATAATGACTATCATAGAAATATAGAAAGTAAGGTGTATTTAACTATCTTTAAGAACAATTCACATCATAAAAAGAAATCGATCAATCAAGAAACAATATTATCTTGTTTCACTTGGGGAATTGTTATTATCTCACTTATTTTAATCGCATCTCCCCTTATATAATGGAGATGAAATTCAGACAAGACAATTCTCTGTAGCGATATTGAAGTGGATTTTGAATGTAATGTAAGTAAATTATAAATAGATATAATTAAGCCGCTCAACCATAGGTTTTTACCTAAAGTTGAGCGGCTTTAATGTTTTTTCGACTAAGAAATCTTACTAAATATTATCTATTTTCTCCATATCCGGTACGATTCCAAATATATAACCTTTATCATCTAAATGGCACATTAAAGATGGTGTCATCGTGCGAATATGGACAGGTATATTAGGAAGTTTATCATGGATTTTAGAACGAAAAGCGATCATCTCTTCTTCAGCAAAAGCATTCGACAGAATAACCGATACATGTCCATCAAATTGCTGGTGTTTTTCTGTAATAAATTTGATTAATTCTTCTTCACGTCGTCGTTCAGTACGGACCTTATCTAATACAAATAATTTTCCTTCATCACTGATTTCAATAATCGCTTTAAAATTATTATGAGCAACTAAAGAATCTTCTGATAATTCTAACCTTCCACCTTGCTGAAGTGCATCGAGTTGAAGCATAATTAAAAATGCACGAGATTCATCGATCATATAGTTTACTCGGCGGTCAATAACATCAAATGATTCACCTGCTTCGACCAATCGTATAATCTCTTCCATCACTGCATAAGGTGTCGTCACTGCTGAGCGTGTGTCATAAATATAAGTTTTAAAATCATCAGAATATTCTTCAGCAACACTGTGTACACTATGATATGTCCCACTTAGCAAACTACCTAAGGTAACACAATAAACTTCATCATAGCCTTCTTCTTTTATTTGATCGAAGACTTCATATATCTCTCCAAGACTTGGTTGAGATGATGTGGGTTTCTCTTGAAATTGCTTTTTTAGTGTCCGAAAACGTTCGGTACATTTCAAATCAGGTGAGTCAAAAACGGTTTCACCATTGGGAAAGATGGCACTCAAAGTGACTTCATATACATCATCTCTATTGCCATAATCTTGCAAAAAACCGGCTGTACTGTCTATTAAATATGCTGTTTTCATAAATATCTCCTTATGTTAAATCGATTTGAAAACAATTATAGCAGACTCAAAAAACAAAAACTGTGACTATTGTGTTCTTGCCAACTGACAGTTACTTTGATGTTCAAACAATTCTAAGAATAATGTTAGAAACGATAAAAGCTGAGGAGTTCAATTAGTGAAACTAAAAAGACATATTAGCAATAATAGCTAATATGTCTTAAAATTATTTTTGATTCAAAATTAAGCTTTACCAGTCGATCCAAACATGTCCATTGTTTCTTTTGTTGTTTTTACAATCGCTTCAACACCAGGTTTTAGTACTTTACGAGGATCGTATACTTTTTTATCATTATCTAATAATTCACGTGTTGCTTCAGTAAATTGTTGTTGCAATTCTGTATTAACATTAATTTTCGCATGACCGCGGTCAATTGCTTTTTTAATTTGATACTCTGGAATACCGGAACCACCGTGCAGTACTAATGGTGCATTCGTCGCTTCAGAAATTGCTTCCATTTCATCGAAGCCTAATTTTGGCTCACCGTCATAAGTTCCGTGAACAGAACCTAATGCCGCTGCTAAAGCATCAACATTTGCTTCTTCAACCATTCGCACACATTCATCTAAATCTGCATATTGAACTCCGCCGACGACACCGTCTTCTTCACCACCGACAGTTCCAACTTCAGCTTCAGCAGATGCTCCTCTTTCATGTGCATATTCAACTACTTGTTTAGTTAATTCAACATTATCATCAATTGGTGAATGTGAGCCATCAATCATAACGGATGTATACCCATTATCGATCGCATCTTTACAAGATTCAAAAGAAGAACCATGGTCTAAGTGTAAAGCAACAGGTACAGTAATATCCATCGTTTCCATCAAAGCATTAACCATTGCGCCAACAACTTTCGCTCCACCCATATATTTCGTTGCACCTTCTGATACTCCTAAAATTATCGGTGAGTTGTTTTCTTGGGCTGCCGTTAAAACTGCTTGGGTCCACTCTAAATTATTGATATTGAATTGTCCGACAGCATAATGCCCTTCTTTTGCTTTGTTTAACATATCTGTCATACTTACTAAACGACTCATGTTTAAGTCCCCCTTTTATTTTATATATCCATTATAGCGAACCTAGACCAAAAGTTCTAGGATTACCTAACAATTCATTGCATAAAAAAAGCATGTGCTCCATGCTTCTAGCGAGCTGATACAGGTGTGTTCGAAAAGTTCTGTAATAGCTCCGTTATTTGTTGTTGTTCACTACACATTAAATCATTAAATTTATCATATCCAGTATAAAATGCGTTAATTTTATTTTGAAGTAAATGAGCAATTGGTTGATTATCTCGTACTACAACTAGTACTTTTCCATCTCCAATTGTTTGAATAATGATTTGGACATTCAATTTATCTAATGCTTGGACAAGTTCGCTATATTCCACTTTTTTTCTCCTTCCTTGTTTGAACTATTCATTCTCGTCATGATAGCATATTAAGAATAATTAATTGTTAATTTTCTATGTGTTTTATGTAAAGATTCTTTATATATGCAAAAAGGTTTCTGCATTACGCAGAAACCTAATAATGTGATACATAATTGACTGTAAATTAATCGTTTGAAAAACCGTATTTTTTGTTGAAACGGTCCACACGACCATCGGCTTGCGTGAACTTTTGACGGCCAGTATAGAATGGATGTGAGTCTGAAGAAATCTCAACACGAATCAACGGATAAGTATTTCCATCTTCCCATTCTACCGTTTCATCGGATGATTTAGTAGATCCTGATAAAAATTTATATCCTGTTGAAGTATCCATAAACACAACTGGTTGATATTCTGGATGAATTCCTTGTTTCATATTATACTTCCTTTCT
>JBHWOV010000063.1:0-20646 GCA_043424535.1 Aerococcaceae bacterium | reverse complement strand
TGCTATTGCCTGTAGACTCTATTTATACCCCAATCAAAAAGGTTAATTATCAGGTTGAAAATACACGCATTGGGCAACAAAATATCTATGATAAATTAACGATGGATATTTGGACGAATGGGTCAATCAGTCCTGAAAAATCATTGAGTTTGGCAGCGAAAATCCTATCTGAACACTTGAATATCTTTGTTAACCTAACTGAAGAAGCGCGAGAAGCTGAAATCATGGTTGAAAAAGAAGAATCAGAAAAAGAAAAAGTTCTCGTGATGACAATTGAAGAATTAGACTTATCAGTTCGTTCTTACAACTGTTTGAAACGCGCGGGAATTAATACGATTCAAGAATTAACAGATAAGACTGAAGCAGAAATGATGAAAGTCCGTAATTTAGGACGTAAATCATTAGCAGAAGTAAAAGGTAAATTATCAGACCTTGGTTTAAGTCTGAAAGATGAAGAATAATAGATAAAAGGAGGATTCCTGAATGGCATACCGTAAATTAGGTCGTACAAGTTCACAACGTAAAGCATTATTGCGTGACTTAACGACAGACGTTATCATTAATGAACGCATTGAAACAACAGAAGCTCGTGCTAAAGAAGTACGTAAATTTGTTGATAAAATGATCACACTAGGTAAAAAAGGTGATTTATCAAGTAGACGTAAAGCAGCTGCTTTTTTACGTAATGAATTAGCAGATGCACGTATTGAAGACGATGAAGTTATCATTGAAACAGTTTTACAACGTGTATTTAATGAATATGCTGAGCGTTACGCTGACCGTAATGGTGGATATACGCGTATTCTTAAAAAAGGTCCACGTCGTGGAGACGGTGCACCAATGGTAATTTTAGAATTAGTTTAATAATGACAAATCACTTAGATGATGGGGAGTGTTACGATTAATCCGTAGATTAGTCTAGCTCTGTGCCGCGACTTAATATTATTAGGTCGCGGCAAACATCGTTAAGTGTTTTTTTTTGCAAAAAATTAGTTAGTTATTTAATATTTATACATTTATTTATAGCTTACTGAACTTAGATTTGTTATACTTGGAGCATTCAATTAAAAACTAAATATCACATAATCGGTCGAGTGCACATCTTGAGGTTTCTCTATTCTAGGGCGGGAATAGGACTTTATTTTGTGCGCTTTTTTAATTTCTTGGAAGGAAATAACGAAAATATGCAACTATTTAAAAAATTATCAATCACTCAAAATATTTTATTAGGTTTTGCGAGTGTGATTTTGATAGGGACCTTATTATTAATGCTCCCAATGAGTCATCAACCAGGTGTTGAAACAAAATGGATTGATGCATTGTTTACCGCAACATCCGCTGTCTGTGTGACGGGTCAGGTGACTTTAAATACACTTGAGCATTGGTCTTACTTTGGTAGGACTGTCATTATTTTACTCATTGAAATTGGTGGTTTGGGGTTCATGTCAGTGATCGTTATTCTCTTTACTTTTTTTAAAAAAGAATCGTCAGTTAAACAAGATTTAGTATTATTAGAATCGTTAAATATTGACAGTCTGTCTGAAGGTAAAGATTTAATGTATTATATTATTCGCTTTGCACTCACAGCCCAAGGAATTGGAGCAATTTTATTATCTTTTGATTTCATTCCAAGATTAGGGTGGTTGAAAGGCATTTATTATTCTTTATTCCACAGTATTTCTGCTTTTTGTAATGCTGGTTTCGATTTATTTGGAGATAGTTTAATGGGCTTTAGAGATAATTCTTATGTTATCTTGGTCATAGCTGGCATGATTTTTGCTGGAAGTTTAGGATTTATTGTGTGGCGAGATTTATTAACTTATTTTAAAAATCGCCGTTTACTCTTCCATACGAAGGTAGTTCTTGTTACGATGGGAATAATACTTATTTCAAGTATAATAATTATTACTTTTATAGGAGAGCGAAATCCATATTTTGCGGATTTAGCATTACATGATCGATTAGCCAATTATATCTTTTTAGCGATTACGCCAAGAACCGCCGGATATACAACCGTTGATTATGCACAAGTCGGCTTGCCGATAGTATTTATAACAATTATTTTAATGTTTATCGGAGCGTCATCTGGTTCAACCGGTGGTGGCTTGAAAATAACGACGGTATTTGTATTGAGCCTATATTTTATCCGAACATTACAAGGAAAAGAAATGAATGCCTTTAGACGACGATTGCCACTATTTTATGTTCGCCGTGCCTTATTATTATTAATGGGCTCTATTATTTTAATAACTTTTGCGTCATTATTATTAATGATAACTGAAACGATTCCTCCAGGATTTGGTGTAGAATATATATTAATGGAAGTCGTTTCGTGTTTCGCGACCGTTGGTTTGACGATGGGGTTAACACCTCATTTAACATTATTTGGTAAATTATTATTGATTTTAGTGATGTTTATCGGAAGAGTCGGTTTATTGACCTTCTTATGGTCGTTTGCTACACCTAAGAAAGAGTCCTCGATTCATTTACCAGAAGGAAAATTGATGATTGGTTAATAAGGAGAATAAGTGATGAAAAGTCCAAATCGTATTGGTGTATTAGGCTTGGGAATCTTTGGAATGGCACTTGCACGTTCCTTAACAGAAAATGGTGTCCAAGTAATCGGAATTGACGAAGACATGGATCATGTTCGTGAAGTAATGGATGACATTGATTATGCTGTTCAAGCTGACTTCACCCAAATAGATCAGCTTCAAGAAGCAGGTATTGATCAATGTCAGACAGTAGTGATTGCGTCATCATTACATTTAGAAGATGTGATTTTAGCGATTATGAATTTAGAGCAATTGGGTGTTTCTGAGATTATAGTAAAAAGCAAAAATGAAAATCATAAAGAAGTATTAAAAAGGGTCGGAGCACATAAAGTCATATTACCTGAAAGGGATATGGGAATCCAAATCGGACAATTATTGAGCAATTCCCCTACACAGAGCCTACTTGCCATTGATGAACAGCATGAAGTGATTGAATTTAAAGTCAAACCTGAATGGATAGGCAAAACCATTGAAGAATTAGATTTACGCTCACGCTATCATGTAAATATCATCGCAATCGGATCAACCGATACTAAAAAATTAAATGTGTCAATCGCACCTGATCAAGTAGTACGAGAAGATAATTATTTTGTGGGAATAACTGAAGATCCTTCTGCATTGGAACAATTGAGAAAATATAAAAATGGTAGAATAGGGTTGTGATAAAATGCCAGAAAATATAATTAATCAAGTTAAGCAAGCTGAAAAAAGAATTCATGAATTAGATCGATTTCAACAGCTTGAAAAAGAGCAATTACAGCAGCAAATGGATAAAAATTTAGAAGCATATCAACAACAATTGAAAGACGAACAAGAATCTTATAAGGAAAAATTAAAGCTTGAAAATCAAAATGCCTTAGAAAAGCAAAAACAGACAATGGAAAATGAACGACAACTATATCAAGCAGAAATTCTGAAACAATATCAACAGAACAAGAATATCTGGATTCGTCAAGGTATTGAGGAGGTAATGAGAGCATATGGCCATCGCCCTAATGAAACGGTTGACAATCGTTAGTGAACCTCATCTGATTCAACCATTACTAACTAATTTACAAGAAGTAAAGCATACAGAAGTATCAGCCTGGTCCGAATTACCTGATGATGCTAAAGATGTTTTACAAGAAGATACGCAAACCATTGATCAAAGAATCAATGATGAAATGCGATTACGCGAATTGCGTCATATGATAGATTTTTTGAAGGATTATGTTCCTAAAAGACATTGGCGAACAAATTTCGAACAACGTCCAATTTATTCATTAAATGAATTAGAACACACAGTGAAAGAATTGAATATTCCGGCTATTGTTAAAAATGTTAATCACAAGAGAGAAGAGATTGATACATTAAAAAAACAAATACATTCAATTGATGAGGAAGCTGAATTTTTAAGACAATGGCAAAAATTAAGCACTATTCCCGCAGATATTGAAGCATTGAATCATTTTTCGATACGCTATGGTAGTATTCCGAGTGAATCTAAAACCAATATCATTGAATTGCTAAATCAGAGTCAAATAAATTATTATTTAGAGGAATTATTTAGTAATGATGATACTACTGGCTATGCAATTGTTATTGAGTCTGAAGATGAAGGCACATTTGATGATATTATACGTTCTCTTCAATGGACAAATTTAGAGTATTCTTACTCATTGCCACCTAAAGAACAATTAAAAAAACATCTGTCTCAAAGACAGCAGGCTGTTGAAAGAGATACAATATTACGGAAAGAACTAAAGGGGCATACGAAAGAATTAAATGCCTTATTACTGGCAGAAGAAGATTTAGCAAATCGCATTGAACGCTATAAAGTCAGCGAATTGCTTTTACAAAGCAATCATTTAATGGTTCTTCGTGCATGGGTGGATGAATCAACATTGCCACAAGTGCTCGAATCTTTAGCTGATACATTTGCTTCAACGGAATATGCAGTTAGAATTGACGATGCCCACCCTGATGAAATTCAGGCTAATGAAGTACCAACGAAGTTGACAAATAATGCGTTGAATCGTCCTTTTGAATCGTTAACGGTTCAATATGGTATACCGACTTATGATTCAGTGGATCCGACACCTTATTATTCTTTATTCCAAATTTTGTTTTTTGGGTTAATGAGTGCAGATTTTGGTTATGGATTATTATTGTTTTTGGCAACTTGGATAGGAGGAAAGATGACCACTATCCCAGCTTCGACTAAAACATTATTAAAAATGTTTAATTATATGTCTATTGGCACGATGCTGATTGGTTTATTCTTTGGTAGTTTCTTTGGTTTTGATATGCCATTTAGGGTGATGAGTCTATCGGATAATGTTATCCAGATAATGATTTTCTCGGTAGCTATTGGACTCATTCATATGTTAGTTGGCTATGCTTTAAAAGTAAAATTAACATATCAAGAAAAAGATTATGGAAGCATGTACTTAGATGCCGTGCAATGGATGTTGATGATCATTGGAGTCATTTTGTTAGCTATTAATATGGTTACACCACATTCATTACTACGTATAACAGGATTGGTATTACTCATTGGTAATCTCGCTGGGATGTTTATTGCGAATATTATCATCACACCAAATAAATTTATCGGTTTTGGTAAAGGATTATTCGGGATGATTTCTGTTGCCGGACTTGTGGGAGATGTAGTGAGTTATACCCGTTTAACAGCCCTCGCTGTTGCTGGGGCCAATATAGGTATGGCATTTAATTTAATTGTTAATTTATTGCCACCATTTGCACGTTTCACTGTTGGAATATTATTATTTATTGTATTGCATGCACTCAATATTTTTATTACTTTATTAGGTGCCTATGTTCATTCAATGCGTTTACAATTTGTTGAATTTTTTGGAAAGTTTTTCGAGTCCGGTGGAAAATTATTTACTCCACTTAAGCCTGTCGAAAAGCATGTCACAATTGAAAAGAAAAATTAGTAAAATACGGGAGGAACAACAATGGAATTTTTACAAACATTATTTGGTGAAAATATTGGACTTATTTTTGGTGGTTTAGGAGTTGCGATTGCGACATTCGGTGGTGGAGTCGGATCTGCTCGAGCCGTTGGTATGGCTGGGGAAGCAGCTTCTGCATTAGTAAAAGAGAAACCAGAATTATTTGGTCAAGCATTGGTTCTACAATTATTACCTGCGACTCAAGGTTTATATGGTTTTGTTATTGGATTATTAATGTTATTACAATTATCGCCAGATATCTCTACTTCTATGGGTTGGTATTATGTAATGGTTGCTCTGCCAGTGGCTGTGACAGGTTATACTTCAGCACCTGCACAAGCAAGAGCTTCTATTGGAGGGATGCAAATTCTTGCTCAGCGCCCTGAAAATGCGACACAAGGGATTGTTTTCTCAGCGATGGTCGAAACATACGCTATTTTAGGATTTGTTATTTCATTATTAATGTTCTTGTTCATCTAACAAAACAGTACAAATCAACCTCTGATTTGCTATAACAATTCTAAATAGGAGGGAGCGAGTGAGCCAAATGAATGATCTTACCCAATTTGTTGATCAGGTAGTCAATCGTCAACAAATAGAAAAAGATGACAATATTGCACAATATCGTCAATTTCTTGAAAAGGAAGAAGACAATAAAAAACAAGAATTATTGCAGACACATGAGCAACAAAAACAGCAATTAAAAGAAGAACAAAAAAGAGCATATCAAGTTTCACAAAATAGTTTGCAATTAGAAGATAGAAATAATAAATTAGCAAGCAAACAAAAATTGATAGAGACTTATTTATCTGATATTCAATCTGAATTTGTTGCTTTATCCGCTGATGAAACAATCGCATTTATTGAGTCAATTTTGACCCAACATACTGATATGGTGCATTCTGAAATAATTTTCGGAGAAGACACAAAGAACAAAATATCAGAATGGGAACATTCCAAGATCGCAATACGAGACGAGATAATTCCAAATAAATCAGGATTTATTTTAACGGCAGGGGATGTCGAATATAATTATTTGTTTGATAATTTAATTGAGGAATCTCGAAAAGATTTGCAAAAGATTTTACTAAATCAATTATCTGAAGAAAGTTAAATATTAAAGTAGAGATAGAGGAGGTGACAATGACTATGGAATTCAATCATGATATTCAATATGGACCATTAAATACTAGTCTACGTGTAAAAGAAACTCAATTATTAGCACGAGAAGAATATGAGCGTTTGATTTATGCAGCAGATTATGATGAAGCACTCAATCTTTTATCGAATACACCTTATAGGGAGAAAATTGAGCACGCAAGAACAACACATGACTATCAAACATTAGTGATGGATGAATTAAAAGAGACATACCAGTGGTTAAAAACTGTTTCTCCAGATCCTATATTATTCGAAGCATTGACGTTAAAATATGTTTATCATAATGTCAAAGTTCTCTTTAAAGAACGTCTAATGGGAACAAGTTTCTCTGAAGTATTAATTGATGTTGGCCCTTATCCTATTTACGCCTTAAGACAAGCTATAAATGAGGGGGAAAACACCTTAGATTCTCCCTATTTAATGCAAAATATAATAAATTTACGCCATAATTTTGATTCAATAGATGATTATCAAGGAATGGATATATTTATTGACCGTGCTTATATGCATCATTTAAAACGATTAGCAGAAGCTATGGAAAATCAAGCCTTGCGTGAATATTTTGAAAAAAATATTACAGAAACAAATATTTTAATCTTTTTTAGAGCATTACGTTTAGGTCATTCGGCACGTAATATGGGTGCGATAATAACAGATGAGGGTGCTGTGTCTACGCAGAAATTTATGGAACTTGCTGAATATGGCGAAGCAGAAGCAGTTAATTATTTCATGCAAAGATCAGATAGCCGACCTTTATTTGAACAAGCAATGTCAGAAGATGGAAAATTGAGTATTACGCGCTTAGAACAAGCAATCGATGAATCTCTATTGAAGCAATTGAGTGCCGCAAGATTTGAAGTATTTGGACCTCTACCGATTGTTTATTACATTGCACGTAAAGAATTAGAGGCAGATCAATTGCGTTTGATTCTTGCCAGTAAATTAAATGATATTGAACCAAGCATTGTCATAGAGAGGATGAGGCTTGATTATGCAGTATAAAATAGCCATCATCGGCGAAAAAGATGAAATTTATGCTTTCAGTTTATTAGGAATGAAAGTCTTTTATATGACAGCAAATGACCCTGATTTAGCGAATAAAGTGAAGAAACTTATTCAGCAAGATTATGGTGTGTTATTTATGACAGAAAAAATAGCTAAACAAATTCCATCGCTTGTAGCACAATACGATGATGAATTTATGCCCGCTATTATATTAATTCCAAGTGATTATCAGGCGACAAGTATGGGATTAGAACGATTGAACGATAGTGTTATTAAGGCTGTCGGTCGCCAAATCTTATAGGAGGTAGATGCATTGAGTAACGGAGTTATTACATCAGTGTCTGGTCCCTTAGTAGTGGCCGAAGGCATTGATCATGCGAAAATACGTGATCTGTGTTATGTCGGCGATCATGAACTCGTCGGTGAAATTATTCAGATACGTGGGAACAACATTTATATTCAAGTGTACGAAGAAACCTCAATGGTTGGACCTGGTGAACCTGTTGTACCTACAGGTGCCCCATTATCTGTTGAACTAGGTCCTGGATTATTGACAGGGATGTTTGATGGTATTCAACGTCCGCTAGAGAAATTAGCTGAAATATCAGGGACATCTTTTCTAGATCGCGGGGCGCGTGTATCTGCACTAGATCGTGATCAGACATGGGAATTTACCGCATTAGTCGAGAATGGAACGTCAGTAAAGTCTGGGGATATTATTGGTGAAGTTCCTGAAACTGGCACGATTACACATAAAATTATGATTCCCAAAGGAGTAGAGGGGACCATTGAGCAATTAGCGAGTGGAACATACAAAGTTGCAGATCCCCTTTATGTTATTGTTGATGACAAAGGAAATCAGTCTGAATATTCGATGATTCAACGCTCACCTATTCGTCAAGGGCGACCTTTTGAATCTAAACATCGCCCAGATCGACCATTAATTACAGGACAACGAGTCATTGATACATTATTTCCAGTATTTAAAGGCGGCGCTGCAACAGTACCTGGGCCTTTCGGAGCAGGAAAAACAGTGGTTCAACATCAAATTGCAAAATGGGCAGATGTTGATATTGTTGTTTATATCGGTTGCGGAGAGCGTGGGAATGAAATGACAGAAGTCATTGATGAATTCCCGAAACTAATTGATCCACACACCGGCAAATCTATTATGGAGCGTACGATTTTAATCGCTAATACATCGGATATGCCAGTAGCTGCGAGGGAAGCTTCGATTTATACCGGTATCACAATTGCAGAATATTTCCGTGATATGGGATATTCAGTCGCTATTATGGCGGATTCAACGTCACGTTGGGCTGAAGCATTACGTGAGATTTCAGGACGCTTGGAAGAAATGCCTGGTGACGAAGGTTATCCAGCTTATTTGGGAAGTCGATTAGCTGAGTATTATGAACGTGCAGGTAAAGTCACGCCATTAGGTCGACCAGAACGCCAAGGAGATATTACAGCCATTGGTGCCGTATCACCTCCAGGGGGAGATACATCTGAACCTGTTACGCAAAATACGATGCGTGTTGCTAAAGTATTTTGGGGATTAGATGCGAATCTTTCTCGGAGACGACATTTCCCAGCCATTAATTGGCTAACTTCCTATTCTCTCTATTCTCAACAAATCAATGAAACGATTGGAGAAGATTTAGGTATTGACTGGCCCGATATGGTTCAGCAAGCACGAACTTTATTAGGTGAAGAAGCAGAGCTTCAAGAAATCGTTCGTTTAGTTGGGGTTGAGTCTCTTTCAGACACTGATCGACTTAAATTATTAACAGCTGGCTTAATTCGGACTGCTTATTTGCAACAAAATGCGTATGATGATGTTGATACATTCACAACATTACAAAAGCAAGCCCACATGTTAGAAAATATTTTGTATTTCGATAAAGAAGCAAAACATACACTTGAACTGGGTGCAAATATAGAACAAATATTGAAGGGAACAGTTGAAGTTAGAGAAGCAATTGAACGGATGAAATATATTCCAACAGAAGACGAAGAACCTTATGAAGAGATACAACAAGCAATCAAAACTTCGCTCAAAGAAGTGTTGCAATCAGGAGGTGAGATCTAAGTGATCAAGGATTATAAGAATATTACCGAAATTGTCGATCCGTTAATTACCGTAAAAGGTGTTGAAGGAATCAAATATGATGAATTAGTTGACGTGAAAATGGGTAATGGAGAAGTCCGACGAGGCCAAGTATTAGAGGTAAAAAAAGATAAAGCGGTCGTTCAATTATTTGAAGGCTCTACTGGTATCGATAAAATGGATACCAAAGTTCGATTTTTAGCGCATCCATTGACCTTAGATGTCAGCGAAGATATGATCGGACGACGTTTTGATGGGATGGGACGTATTATTGACGGGGGACCAGAATTGATCCCTGAAAAATCATTAGATATTAATGGAGCAGCTATTAATCCTGTAAAACGTCATTATCCAAATGAATTTGTGCAAACTGGTATTTCAACGATTGATCATTTAAATACACTCGTTCGTGGACAAAAATTACCGATATTTTCTGGTTCTGGTTTGCCACATCAAGAATTAGCAGCACAGATTGCACGCCAAGCGAATGTTGTTAATTCTGATGAAAAATTTGCCGTGGTCTTCGCAGCGATTGGTGTTACTTATGAAGAGGCAGATTTCTTTATTAATGATTTCACTCAAACAGGTGCGATTGATCGTTCTGTGGTCTTTATTAATTTAGCAAATGATCCATCGATTGAACGAGTAGCGACCCCAAATATGGCACTCACAGCGGCTGAATATTTAGCATTTGAAAAAGGAATGCATGTCCTTGTGATTATGTCAGATATGACCAATTATGCGAATGCATTACGTGAAGTATCAGCCGCACGACGTGAAATTCCAGGACGACGTGGATATCCAGGTTATCTCTATACTAATCTGGCTCGAATTTATGAAAGAGCGGGACGTATTGAAGGTTCAACAGGATCTGTGACGCAAATACCTATTGTCACCATGCCTGAAGATGATATTACGCATCCAATCCCTGACTTAACTGGATATATTACCGAAGGGCAAATCTTACTATCAAGAGATTTGGATAATCAAGGTATTCAGCCACCTGTCGATGTCTTACCATCCTTGTCTCGTTTAAAAGATAATGGAATTGGTGAAGGGAAGACACGTGCTGATCATGCATCAACAATGAATCAGATTTTCTCTGCCTATGCTCAAGGAAAAGAAGCTAAAAATTTAGCATCGGTATTAGGTGATTCAGCATTAACTGAAATTGACTTGAAATATCTTGAATTTGCTGATGCTTTTGAATCACGTTATGTGAATCAAGGCTTCCATACAAATCGTACGATTGAAGAAACATTAGCATTAGGTTGGGAATTGTTAGCAATCTTACCGAAATCAGAGTTAACGCGTATTAGTGAAGAATATATTGATCTCTATCTCCCGAAAAATGGTGAGGAGGCAAAATAGTGGCTATTTTAAATGTCAATCCAACTCGGATGGAATTGGCACGATTAAAAGAGCGTTTAGCGCTTGCAACTCGTGGACATGATATTTTAAAAGATAAACATGATGGATTGATGCGTTATTTTATCGATTTAGCCCGTGAAAATCATCGCTATCGTCAAGAAGTCGAAGCATTAATGAAACAAGAAATGCAAACATTTTCAATAGCAAAGGCATTTGTTCATGAAGAGTATTTAGACCAATTAGCTATTGGACAAGATGATGATTTAATAGTGAATGTTCATTCAAAAAATATGATGAGTGTTCATGTACCAGAGATGCAATTTACCGGACATATTGAAGAAAATATCGCTGAGCCATTACGTTATGGCTATCTCTATTCAAATGCTGAGTTGGATGATTCACTTCAATCATATCAAGAGTTATTGCCAAAAATGCTTAAATTGGCAGAATTGGAGAAGAAAACACAATTATTGGCCAATGAAATTGAGAGAACAAGACGCCGTGTGAATTCATTAAAAGAATCAACCATTCCAGATTTGGAAGATACTATCAAGATGATTCAAATGAAATTGCAAGAAAATGAGCGTGCTGAAATTACGCGCTTAATGAAAATCAAAGATTTTGATCAAGAAGATGATGAATTTGATGCAGAAGAGTTAATGGATATTGAAGATTAATTTTTATATAAGTTCCAGGATCAAACTTTCTATCGACAGCCAATGAATGTATGGGAAAAGTCGACTATCGCTGATTGTAGTATTCGAACGATACCGCAATGAGATAGCCGACTTTTTGCATGGGATTTTTTTGGATGAAACTAAGCTAAGAGAGCTAAAATTTTAAAAAACCTGAACAATCATCAAAAGAAAACATCTATAAATCTTGTGTATAATAACATCGGATATGAATATGATATAATGAACACACTAAAATTAGAGGAGTAAACAGCGTGGATAATATTATTCAAATAAATAATTTAACCTTTCGCTATGAACCAGATGGTCGAAAAGTACTTAATGATGTGTCTGTTAACGTCAAAGAAGGTGAATGGTTAGCAATTATAGGTCCAAACGGTTCTGGTAAATCAACTTTAGCTAAAATGATTAATGGCTTATTGGTGCCTGAATCAGGGACCGTCACAGTTAATGACCGTGTATTGTCTGAAGAAACCGTGTGGCAAATACGGCAAAGTGTCGGCATGGTTTTTCAAAATCCTGACAATCAATTTGTGGGGGCAACAGTTGAAGATGATGTTGCCTTTGGACTGGAAAATAGTGGTGTACCGCGCGAAGAAATGATTGGTCGAGTGAATGAAGCACTTGAAATCGTAAATATGGCAGCATTCAAGGATAGAGAACCTTCTAAATTATCCGGAGGACAAAAACAACGTGTGGCAGTGGCAAGTGTATATGCACTCCGACCTGAAGTGATTATTCTTGATGAGGCCACCGCTATGCTTGATCCCAAAGGCAGACAAGAAGTGATTGAAGTGATTGATCATTTAAGAGAAATTCATAATTTGACTGTGATTTCGATTACTCATGACATTGAAGAAGCGGCACGTGCTGATCGAATCTTAGTACTTCAAGAGGGCGAAATTAAACAAATGGCCGCCCCAGAAACGGTCTTTAGTATTGGTGAAGGGCTGATCCGAATGGGATTGGATTTACCTTTTGCTCAAAAAGTATTGAGTTATTTACGATCAGAAGGCGTATCAGTGCCACAGGAATACTTAACAGAAGAGGAGTTGATTCAATGGCTGAGTCAATCGTATTTGACAATGTAAGTCATGTATATAATCAAGGAACGCCATTCGCTTTTCACGCATTAAAAGATGTGAATGTGACAATTCCTGAACATCAAATCACAGCCATTGTGGGACATACTGGGTCAGGTAAATCTACTTTTATTCAACATTTGAATGCCTTAATGCGTCCAACTCATGGGAAAGTTCATCTATTTGGTGAAACAATTACGGCAGACTCGAAACATGATTCTTTGAAATGGTTGCGTAAAAAAGTTGGGATGGTATTTCAATTTCCAGAGTCACAATTATTTGAAGAAACGGTACTGAAGGATGTTATGTTTGGTCCATTGAACTTTGGAATGGATGAGGAACAAGCAGAACGCATTGCTCGGGAGAAATTACACTTGGTGGGATTAAAACCTGAACTGTATGAACGATCACCCTTTGAGTTGAGTGGAGGACAGATGCGCCGTGTAGCCATCGCTGGCGTCTTGGCGCAAGAACCAGAAGTATTAGTGCTTGATGAGCCGACCGCTGGTTTAGATCCATATGGCCATGATCAAATGATGCGCATGTTCGTCGAACTTCAAAAGCAACAACAATTAACGGTAATCATGGTATCGCATCAAATGGATGACGTTGCTGCTTATGCCGATCATGTGATGGTCTTTGAAAAAGGTGAAATGGTTAAGATGGGTACGACACGTGAGATTTTTAATCATCCGGAGTGGTTGCAAGAAAAACAATTAGAATTACCCCATGCTGCAACTTTTATCCAAAAATTAGAGACAGCATTAGGTCGTACTATACTAGATTCTGAAGCTATTCCCTTAACTGTAGAAGAAGTAGGGCATTTATTATTGCATGAAAAACAACAGATAGAAGAGAATAAAGAGGGGGAAAAGAATGTTTGAAAATGTGCTTATTGGACGATATATCCAAGGCAAATCCCTTATTCATGAATTAGATCCACGGACTAAATTAATATTGAGCTTTTTCTTTATTATTTTGGTTTTTATAGCAAATCATTGGCTGAGTTATGTGCTGTTAGTGCTTTTTACATTATTGACGGTCACTTTGACAGGAATTCCAATGAGAGTCTTTCTAAGAGGAATCCGCCCGATGATTTGGTTGATTTTATTTACAGTTATTTTTCAAGTTCTCTTTTCAACGGGAGGAACCGTTTATTTTCAATGGGGTCCACTAGCAATCACTTCTAGTGGTATTGTAAATGGGATACTTATCTTTACTCGTTTAGTTCTAATTATTATGATGTCAACGGTATTAACATTAACAACTTCACCTCTTGAATTGACGGATGGAATTGAGCATTTACTTAGACCACTTTCTCGTTTTGGATTTCCATCACATGAGATTGCTTTAATGATGTCCATTGCATTAAGATATGTGCCAACTTTAATGGATGAAACACAGAAGATAATGAATGCTCAGAAATCACGAGGTGTCGAATTTGATCAAGGAAGTTTTATTGATCGAGTAAAAGCATTTGTTCCTATATTAGTTCCTTTATTCGTTAGCGCCTTTAACCGTGCAGATGAAATGGCAAATGCGATGGAAGCACGTGGTTATCGTGGTGGCGAAGGCCGTACTAAATATCGACAATTGGCCTATCATCGTATTGATTTAATCGCTTTACTTTCGATGATTGTTTTAGCTATAGGAATCATTGTGATTGATAATGTGTTGTGATGCCTTATGCCTAATTATGTTATAAAGATAGAATATGACGGAACGCAATATGTTGGCTATCAAGTACAACCCAATGGTCCGAGCATTCAAAGTCAAATTGAACGGGCCTTACGTTTAATGGCTAAGCTACCGAAAGATAATGCTATTCCTACTATTGGTTCTGGACGCACAGATTCTGGTGTTCATGCCAAAGGTCAAATCGTGCAATTTAATTATCCTGTTGCGATAGAACCAAAAAGTTTATTAAAAGCGCTAAATAGTATTTTGCCAGATGATATTCGTGTTTTAGCAGTAGCACCGGTGGCGGATAATTTTCATGCACGTTATTCAGCTATTTCTAAGACCTATCGTTTTATTGTGAATAATGAAGCCTTTCCGGATCCTTTTACGCGTCTCTACAGCCTGCATCATCCATATGAATGTGATATAGAACGAATGCAGCAAGCTGTTCAAGCGATTATAGGAACCCATGACTTTACTAGTTTTTGTTCGACAAAGACAGATAAAACGAATTTAGTACGTACGATTTATCATGCTAGCGTCATTTACGAAGACCCTCATTTTATCTTTGAATTTAAGGGAAATGGTTTTTTATATAATATGGTGCGCATCTTAGTGGGGACTTTATTGCAGATCGGAGACGGTTTAAAACCCATTGATGAATTAGAGCGCTTATTGGAAGTCAAAGACCGTAATCAAGCAGGGCCGACTGCGAATGGTAATGGTTTATATATGATCGAAGTAGAATATGAAACGGATCCTTTTTTAGAGGATAATGCTTATCACTTATAGGAGGTGGGGAGGCAATCGCTGAGAAACCACAAGTTTTAACACTTTATGAACATGACGATGGGAAAAAATGGGTGGCTGAACTCGTTGGTCCAGACCCCACTTTTAAATTGAAACGGGATTTTTTACCAGAAACTGCACCGAATGAATATGAAATTTTTGATGGTTTTTATCAGATTCACGGAACGCATCCCGGTATCACCCCCTTCACAAAGGAATATTGTCGTGTAGACAATGGACAGATGACGAGATATTTGTCATTTCGTGAAATGATGCAATGGATTCCTCAAATGGAAGCTCGAACACCACAACGTATTTTAAATATTAAAGCCCAAATTATTCAACAATTGAATCTAATAGAAAAAGAATTTGACCATTATCTCATTAGGGATGAGCTAATGTATCAAAAAGAACAAGTAGATTTTGTTGATGATCCTGATCAATTAAGACAAGCTTTGAATCAGTTGATTCGTCAAAAACCGACAATCATAAAAAATTATCAAAGACGAATGGAGCAATTACGCCAAATGCCTGAACAATAGATGTTCAGGTGTTTTTAATTGAGAACAGTAAACCGATGAAGCATCGAATAAAAGTTAATATATTAGTCATGTTAAGATAAAATAAAAGGAGTTGATCATTTGGAAGAAACAATACAAGAAGTTGAACATTTCTTCTCCCGAGATAATCTTATTCACTTAACGACAGAATTATTATATATAGTGATTCAAATTATAGCGACAGTCATTGTGTTTTATATCATCAAACGCATTCTCGAAAGAGTGATTGATTTTTATTTTGACCGTTGGCAACGAGAAAATCGCCGAAGTACAGATCAAACACTGCGCGATTTATTACAAAACACATTACAATATACTTATTATTTTGTCCTGATGTATTCTATTTTGAGTATTTTAGGCGTTCCGATGGCAACATTAGTTGCCGGGGCCGGGATCATGTCACTCGCAATTGGTCTTGGCGCACAAGGTTTTGTTTCGGATGTGGTGAATGGATTTTTCATTCAATTAGAAAAACAATATCGTGTGGGTGATTATATTCATGTTGGCGGTCACTCTGGTCGAGTGAAACATGTTGGACTAAGAATGACAGTCTTGGAAGATTGGGAACATTATTATTATTATATTCCACATCGTAATATTGCAGAAGTTGTTAATGAATCAGTGAAACCTATTCGCTATAATATTGATTTCAATGTGTATCCAGAAACTAATTTCAAGGATTTTGAACGGGTAGTGGAACATGCCGTTGAAACTGCGGATCCAGAAATGGCTGAGTTATTAACAGAACCTGTTGATTATTATGGAGCAGCCCGTGATAAATATGGACATCTGGTCTATCGTGTCAGATTGCACTCGATGACAGAAGACTCTGCGACAGTGGACGGATATTATACGATGCATATTAGCCAAGAATTAACACGAGCGGGTATCGTTCGACCATTAGCATTTGGCAATGCAGGACGTGAACCAGAGACATTTGCAGAAGTCGCTGAGTTCAAAGGTGAATAAAATGTGAATCACTAATATTATTGGGATTGAAAGAAAGGAAAATGATATGTATTTTGAAATAGATGCTACTGAACTAGCGAAGCAAATCAAAGATGGAAAAGTGACAGTGACGGAGGCAGTTTCGAGAGCGATTAATAATATTCGAAATGAAAATGATTCATTAAATGCAGTAACGCATCTTCAGGAACAAGAAGCACTGAAACAAGCAAAAGAATACGAAGAAGTGTTAGATAATACTGAAAATAGCAATGATCTTCCATTTTTCTTTGGCGTTCCCATTTTATTAAAGGATTTAGGTCAAGAACAAGCAGGACAACCAAGTACGAGTGGTTCACAAATATTTTCTGATTATACCGCAGAAACTTCCAGCAATTTCACCAAAAAAGTAGAAGAAGCAGGATTTATTATCGTAGGACGAACTTCTACACCAGAATTTGGTTTTAAAAATGAGACGGATTCGAAATTACATGGCTATAGCCATAATCCGAATGATTTAGACCGTTCGCCGGGAGGCTCAAGTGGTGGAGCGGCAGCGGCATTAAAGGCAGGTTGGGTGCCTATTGTGACTGCTTCTGATGGAGGAGGTTCTATTAGAATTCCCGCGAGTTTTTCTGGCTTGATTGGGTTAAAACCAACGCGAGGACGAATGCCAGTTGGACCTGGGTCTTATCGTGGTTGGCAAGGAGCATCAATTGATGTTGGTTTGACACGTTCCATTCGAGATACATGGCATCTGCTGAAAGCTCTTCAAGTGGAACAAATTGAAGCCCCATTTTTTTGCCCTAAGATAACAAAGGATAGCTTAACCCCCCTTGAACAACCATTGAAGATTGCTTATAGTTGGCAAACGCCTCTAGGCGATGAGTTTAGCACAGAAGCCCGTCTGGCTCAGGAAGCAACGCTTCACCAATTAAGCAAGATGGGACATCAATTAGAAGAAGTGGCATTGCCGACAGATGGTTACCAGGCTATGCGAGGATATTATCAAGTGAATGGTGTTGAAACGCAAGTGATGATGGATGGGATAGCTGAAATGCGGAATAAGGCCATTGAACCCAATGAGATGGAACCGACATCTTGGGCTTTATACCGTTCTGGACTTAAAATAGCCGCTGCCGATTATTCTCGCGTGCTTACACAATGGGATCAAATGGCAGCAATAATGGAAGATTTCTTTAATGAATATGATATGTATCTATCACCAAGTACGAATGGGGCTGCCTTCCGCTTAGAAGAATTTGTTAAATCAGAAGAAATGAATGAACGACTTTTAAATATTGATGCATTAGATCAAAGTGAACAAGCGGATCTTATTTGGGAAGTGTTCGACCGTTCGCTATCATGGACGCCTTTTACACCTCAAGCAAATCTTACAGGCCAACCAGCCTTATCTTTACCACTTTATGAGACGTCAGATGGTTTACCTGTTGGTATGCAATTTTGGGCTGGGCGCGGACAAGAATATCTATTATTACAACTAGGATTAACTTTAGAAAATGAAGGCCTTTTAAAAACAGATATTGTAAAATTAGCTGATCACTCAAATAAATAATAGATAAGATAAAAGGTTGATGGAATATTATTTCCATCAACCTTTTTGTCATTATTTGTTGGCTTCTGAAGCTTCATTAAGCTTAGCAATATAAGCTTCGATATTTTCGATGCTATCTAAAATATACGGATGTAAAGCATTTGCCAATTCATCAATATGTTCAATTTGAACAATTGGTTTATAGGTATTCATCACATCTTGTAAAATTTCTGTAAGAATACTAGCAGGTATTCCTAATTCATGTTTAATAATGCGATGCAAATCGCCAATAAAGTGGTAACGTGAGCCAACCAATTCAATAAAATCGGTAGATTTGTCGCGTTCTTTAATTAACACGACACGTCCTAAATAATGATCATAATATGCTAAATATGTTTTTGCATTAAAATAGTAGTGAAGTAAGTCATAGCATTCATTAATAGTGAAATTACGTTTTAATTGCCCACTAACGATTTTATCTCTTTCAGTATTAATGTGTTTAACTAAAGCTTCGACTTTTTCTTCTTTGGTCATATTTTTGTTGATGACATCTTCAATATTAACGACTGCGTTATTCCAAACAGATTCGCGACGACTAAAACGATAAAAATAGCGATAATAATCATGTAAAATATAATCACGTCGACGAATATTGTAAATAACAAATTGGTATCTCGGACTATTCTCATATTCTTCGATGAGTTGGATAGCTTTTCTTTCAGTTATTTTTTCCATAGAGACTCCTTTAATCTTTCCACAGAATGGGAATTGATGTAAGCTATTAATAGACATAATCTACCAAGAGTTTATCGTATTTTTGCTAAACAATCAAGTCAATACCATAGGAGGTACCAGTGTATATACGTCTTGCAAAATATTCAGAGTTCAAAGATATTCAAAAAATAATTGAGCTTGGACGTCTCAAACAAAATGCAGAAGGAAATTATCATCAATGGACGAAGGATTATCCGTCTAGTGAATCGATTAGAAATGATATTATCGCCAGAAAATGTTATGTCTGTGTGATAGAAGACGCATCTAAGGAAGCAATTCCATCGGAAAAGATTGTGGCAACATTTGTTTTAAATAAGGGTCCAGAACAAAGTTATGAGCAAATAGAGGGGGCTTGGCAAGATGAAAACGAAGATTATGTTGTGATTCATCGACTAGCATCCAATGGATTGGTCAAAGGCATCGGACATTATTGTGTCAATTGGGTACTCGATAGATATTTTGACGTAAGATTGGATACTCATCCGGATAATCAATCAATGCGTTCATTGATCAAGAAGCTTGATTTTGTTTATTGTGGAAAAATTATAGCTTCAGATGGTAAAGAGAGAATGGCTTTTCAAAAATTACAATAATATAAAATGCTCTGTTTAGTTGATAATCTATTCAATTAAACAGAGTTTTTATTTTGGTAGCAATGAATGGGGAAATTTTTTCCTATTCGATTGAAATTGTTGATGAACAAAATTTACAGCTTCACGAGAATCGGAAAAGCGCATAAATAAATTCCAGGGGTGCGATATTGGGAAAGGACCGATAAAATTCATTTTTCGATCTTTTGTAGGATGATAAAATCTTACTTGTATTGTATGCAAGGCAAGTGAAGAAGCTTGTTCAATACTCCAACAATATTTATCTTCACCTAAAATACTATGTCCCCAAGCCATGAGTTGAAGGCGAATCTGTTCTGATTTTCCATGTGTTGAAGGAATAGCAATCAGCGTAAGATTCTTTGTACGGTCAAGGACAATATAAGATAAAGTAGATTGGAATTTTCGAGGATGAGTTTGCGTCACGATATGTAAACGTCCTCGTTTATCTTTTGTTAAATAATTCGTTAATGTACCATAATCACCAAAAATCACACCTCGTACTACAGCAAAATATAATTTTTTGATTTGGCGTGCTCTCTTTTGCTTATTGAGACGATAGTAAGCTTTAGATGATTTTACAAAAATCTGGGTCCCACCGATGGGATACTCTATTAATGGTATTGGGCGAAGATAGATATTTTTCTTATTTTGATGCTTCAAAAGATGGCTTTTTAGTGCTTTTATAGGGGATTCTTTCTGGTAAGTTTGCTGCTGTTGTAAAACAGGATTGTCGATAATTAATATATGATTATCTTCGTATAATATATTAATATCCATAGTTATCTTCCTTTATCGT